>NZ_JBEPFC010000073.1:0-35236 GCF_040301705.1 Streptomyces sp. NPDC000151
GACGTGACGTCCGCCGAGCTGCTGGACTGGGCGCTGGGCGCGCTCGCCGCGGTCGGCGCGCTCGTCGTACGCGGCGGGAACGGCGCTTCCCGGGCGCGCGGCGCCGGGGACGCCGCCGTGCTGCTGCGGGGCGGCGAACCGTCCGGCGAGCGGCAGGCCCGGCTCACCCCCCTCGGCAGCTGGGCCGTGTGGGTCAAGCTGGAGCAGATCTGCGTGGCCGCGCAGAGCCCCGCCGGCAACATCGAGCAGTCCGCCGAGGCGATGCTGCGCGGCTGCGCGCGGCTCACCCCGGGACCCGCCCGCGCTGAGTACCGGGCGTGGCTGGCCGCGCGCTCGGCCGGCAGCGCGGTCGAGGAGCTGCTGGCGGTCGCCCGCGGCGACGACGCCCTGCTGCGCGGGCTCGCCTTCGAGGCGCTGCGCGCGGTCGGCGCACCGGCCGAGCCCGCCGTACGGGCCGCGGCCGACGAGCCGGCCCTGCGGCCGTACGCCCTGCTGTGGCTGGTCGAGCACGAGGGCGGCGACCCGGAGACCGCGCCGGACGTGCTCACCCGCGAGGAGTCCACCTGGCTGTGGGTGGACACCGCAGCGGCCGTCGCCGACCACGGCGAGAGCCGGCTGCTCGTACGGCACCTGGACTCCGCCGTGCAGGGCTCCGTGCCGCGCCTGCTGGAGGAAGTACGCGCCGTCGGGCATCCGCGCACCGTCCAGGTCCTCGTGGCGCTGGCCGCCGCGCACCCCGACCCGGCGCTGGCCAAGGCCGTCCGCCGCGCGGCCTTCCAGGTCCACACGGGCGGCGCCTGACGGGCCGCGGGCGGGCGCGCTCCACGGGGCGCGGCCGACCGGCGAGGGTGCGACCGGCCGGGCCCGGCACGTGGCGAGGGTGCGACCGGCCGGGGCCCGGCGCCTCAGGCGTCCTTGGTCGACGGGGCGTACGTGCCGAAGCTCCAGATGTTTCCCTCCTTGTCGCGGGCCATGTAGTCACGGGAGCCGTAGTCCTGGTCGGTGGGCGGCACGAGGATCTCCGCGCCGGCCGCCGCGGCCTGCTCGTGATGCGCGTCGACGTCGGCGACGGCGACATAGACGCCGGTGGGCCCGGCGTCGCCCATCGCCTCGGCGAAGACGCCGCCGCGGCCCTTGGCGCCGAGCATGACCGTGCCGTTGCCGTACGACAGCTCGGCGTGCAGCACGGTGCCGGACTCGTCCTCGTACAGCGCGCCCCTGGTGAAGCCGAAGGCCGTCGTCAGGAGCTCGATCGCCGCCTTGGGGTCGCGGTAGAGCAGGGTCGGGCAGATGGAGGGAGGCGGGGTGGCGGACATGGTCTCGGTCCCTTCGCGAGCCGGTGTGGCCTGACTCACACAAGTGTGCCAGCGGGGTCTGACAACACCACCTGACCTGGGTATTCGACCCTTCCGGCGGGACTCGCGGCAGTGGCCTCGCGGGGGCGGCGGAGGCCGGGAAAACTGCTTGCACACCACCGTTAGACTGGTCCTATGGCAATTCTCCTTGTGCATTAGACGGCGTCGGCCCGTTTGCGCTCCCTTCGGAGCGCGCCGCGTTGCGGCTTCTCCGCCCGCCCGTCCGTTCCGCCGTCCACCCTGCCCTGGAGTCTTTCCGTGATCACCGCTTCCGGCCTCGAGCTGCGCGCCGGCGCCCGAGTCCTCATCGAGTCCGCCTCTTTCCGTATCGCCAAGGGCGACCGCATCGGCCTGGTCGGCCGCAACGGCGCGGGCAAGACCACCATGACCAAGGTCCTGGCCGGCGAGGGCATCCCCGCCGCCGGCACGGTCACCCGCTCCGGCGAGGTCGGCTACCTCCCGCAGGACCCGCGCACCGGCGATCTGGACGTACTGGCCCGCGACCGCGTGCTCTCCGCGCGCGGCCTGGACGAGGTCCTGCGCAAGATGCGCGAGAACGAGGACCGGATGTCCAACGGCAAGGGCGCCACCCGCGAAAAGGCGATGAAGAAGTACGAGCGCCTGGAGACGGAGTTCCTCACCAAGGGCGGGTACGCCGCCGAGGCGGAGGCCGCGACCATCTGCGCCAGCCTCGGCCTGCCCGACCGCGTCCTCGCCCAGCCGCTGCACACGCTCTCCGGTGGTCAGCGCCGCCGCGTCGAGCTGGCCCGGATCCTCTTCTCGGACTCCGACACGCTCCTCCTGGACGAGCCGACCAACCACCTGGACGCCGACTCGATCCTCTGGCTGCGGGACTACCTCAAGACCTACCGCGGCGGCTTCATCGTGATCTCCCACGACGTGGACCTCGTCGAGACCGTGGTCAACAAGGTGTTCTACCTGGACGCCAACCGGTCGCAGATCGACATCTACAACATGGGCTGGAAGCTGTACCAGCAGCAGCGCGAGGCCGACGAGAAGCGCCGCAAGCGCGAGCGCGCCAACGCCGAGAAGAAGGCCGCCGCGCTGAACACCCAGGCGGACAAGATGCGCGCCAAGGCGACGAAGACCGTCGCCGCGCAGAACATGGCCAAGCGCGCCGAGAAGCTGCTGGCCGGCCTGGACGAGGTGCGGCGGTCCGACAAGGTCGCCAAGCTGCGCTTCCCGAAGCCCGCGCCGTGCGGCAAGACCCCGCTCACGGCCGAGGGCCTGTCGAAGTCGTACGGCTCGCTGGAGATCTTCACCGACGTCGACCTGGCCATCGACAAGGGCTCCCGAGTGGTCATCCTCGGCCTCAACGGCGCGGGCAAGACGACCCTGCTGCGGCTGCTCGCCGGGGCCGAGAAGCCCGACACCGGCCAGGTCACCCCCGGCCACGGCCTCAAGCTCGGCTACTACGCGCAGGAGCACGAGACGCTCGACCCGGACCGCACGGTCCTGGAGAACATGCGCTCCGCGGCGCCGGACCTGGACCTCGTGGAGGTCCGCAAGACCCTCGGCTCCTTCCTGTTCTCCGGCGACGACGTGGACAAGCCCGCGGGCGTGCTCTCCGGCGGCGAGAAGACCCGGCTGGCGCTCGCGACCCTGGTCGTCTCCTCCGCCAACGTCCTCCTCCTGGACGAGCCCACCAACAACCTCGACCCGGCGAGCCGCGAGGAGATCCTCGGGGCGCTGCGCACGTACGAGGGCGCGGTGGTCCTGGTGACCCACGACGAGGGCGCGGTGGACGCGCTGGAGCCGGAGCGGATCATCATGCTGCCGGACGGCGTGGAGGACCTGTGGGGCCCGGATTACGCGGATCTGGTGGCGCTCGCCTGATCGCCCGCGGCGCCCGGCACCGCGCGGCACGGGCGTAGGACATCTTGATCAACGCCGTATGGATCATTCGGCCGACGGGTGATCCATCATCTGAGTGAGAACGGCTCGTACCCGGCGCGCCGCGCCGCACGGGGGCGCGTGCCCGGCTACGGATTCCGTTGCGCGCCGCCCCGTACCCCCTGACCTGGCTCTTCTTCGCGCGCCTCGACGGAGGCGGCCACGCCGGGCCCATGGAATCCCTGATTCCGTGCCGCCGTGCGCCGCCTTGCGCGCCAAACCATGTCCTACGGACCTTGCCGAATGGGTGGCCAGGACGGGCGGGAGGGGTGATCATGAGAGTCCAGAGCGCACTTCCCATGAGGAGGCACGGGTGGCCGAGACTCTGAAGAAGGGCAGCCGGGTGACCGGCGCCGCGCGCGAGAAGCTCGCGGCAGACCTGAAGAAGAAGTACGACTCCGGAGCGAGCATCCGGGCGCTGGCCGAGGAAACCGGCCGCTCCTACGGATTCGTGCACCGGATGCTCAGCGAATCCGGTGTGGTCCTGCGCGGTCGCGGCGGGGCCACGAGGGGCAAGAAGGCCGCCTCGGCGTGAACTGAGGCGGCCCGCGACTCCGAAGAGCCGACGGTGCCACCCGGTCGAAGAAGCGATCGACCGGGTGGTTACTGTTCAGTTAACTTAGCGGTTACTGTGCAGTGCCCGACGGCCGACTCGGAGGCGCGTGATGAGTACCCTGACCCCGCTCGACAAGGACGGTGTACGGCTCACCGTTGACGACGCCGTCGCCACGGTGACCCTCACCAACCCTGCGAAGCGCAACGCGCAGTCGCCCGCCCTGTGGCGGGCCCTGGCCGAGGCGGGGCAGCAACTGCCCGGGAGTGTGCGGGTCGTGGTGCTGCGCGGTGAGGGCAAGTCCTTCTCCGCCGGCCTGGACCGGCAGGCATTCACTCCCGAGGGCTTCGCCGGCGAGCCGTCCTTCCTGGAGATGGGGCGCGGCCCGGAGCACGAGATGGACGCGCTGATCGCCGAGTACCAAGAGGCGTTCACGTGGTGGCGGCGGAACGACATCGTGTCGGTCGCCGCCGTCCAGGGGCACGCCATCGGCGCCGGGTTCCAGCTCGCGCTCGCCTGCGATCTGCGGGTGTGCGCACAGGACGTGCAGTTCGCCATGCGTGAGACGAGCCTGGGCCTGGTGCCGGACCTCACCGGCACCAAGCCGCTCGTCCATCTCGTGGGCTACGCCCGGGCGCTGGAGATCTGCGCCACCGGGCGGTACGTCCACGCGGAGGAGGCCGAGCGCACAGGCCTGGCCAATCTCGTGGTGCCCGGCGACCAGCTCGACGGCGCCGTCACGGACCTGGCGGCGGCGCTGCTCGCCGCGCCCCGGGACGCCGTCATCGAGACCAAGGCCCTGCTGGCCGGTGCCGCGACGCGCTCGCTCGACGAGCAGCGCGCGGCGGAACGCGCGGCGCAGGGCCGCCGGCTGCGCGACCTCGCGGGCGCGGGCGAGTAGGCGAGTAATCCCTGCCGCGGTGCGCCGGGGGCGCATGGCATCGGAGTAACGCCTGCCGCGGTGCGCCGGGGCGGGCGAGGGGCGAGTCCGCGTCGTTCCGCGCCCACTCGGCGTATCCCGGCGGCGCTCCGCCCCGACCCCGCCTAATGTGGACCACGGAGCGGACCTCAGGTGTGCCCGCTCCGTCCGCTCCTTCCCGCGGAAAGGGACGATGCGATGAGCGACACCGCACAGGGCGGCCAGCCGCACGGCGAGGGCGCCCGGAAGACCCTCGGGACCAAGCGCGGCGGCGGCGACCCGGCGACCCGGGGACGCACGACCATCGCGGACGGCGTGGTCGAGAAGATCGCGGGCATGGCTGCCCGGGATGTGATGGGCGTCCACACGATGGGCAGCGGCTTCGCCCGCACGTTCGGCGCGGTACGGGACCGGGTGCCCGGCGGCCGGTCCGTCACGCGCGGCGTGAAGGCCGAGGTCGGCGAGGTGCAGACGGCACTGGACCTGGAGATCGTCGTCGACTACGGCGTGTCGATCGGCGATGTGGCCAGGGCGGTACGGGAGAACGTCATCGCGGCGGTCGAGCGGATGACGGGCCTGGAGGTCGTCGAGGTCAACATCGCGGTCAGCGACGTCAAGCTGCCGGACGAAGTGGAAGAGGAAGAAGAGGAGCCCAGGCTCCAGTAACGGTCCGACCGCCATCCCGGCGGGGTGGCAGCGAGGGAGCGCACGATGAGCATGGCCGTGGCCGGTCTGTTGGCCGGCATGGCGCTGGGCTTCGCGGGGTACTTCGGCGGATTCGGTGCCTTCTTGCTGGTGGCGGCGCTGGGCGCGGTCGGTTTCGTGGCCGGGCGGTTCCTGGACGGGGACCTGGAGCCCGGCGAGTTCTTCCGCCGCGCGGGCGGCCGCGAACGCGACGCCCGGCGGCGGTGAGGCGTGACCGGACAGACCCCCGAGCCCGTCGTCCCGCCGGGACAGCGCGGCGCGACACGGGTCGCCGACCGGGTGGTCGAGAAGATCGCGGCCCAGGCGGCACGGGAGGCGCTGCGGCGCGGACCGGACGCGAGGGCGCGGGAGACCAGCGGCGCGCACGCCGCCGGCGCCCCGAACGACGACAGCCCGCGGAGCGGCACCCCGTCCAACGACGATCCGCAGACGGGCACCCGGACGGGCACCCTTCAGAGCGGCACCCTTCAGAGCGTCAGCCCTCCGCGCGACGTCCGTCCCGGCGACGCCCGCGCCACCGTCGTGGTCCGGCGGCACAACAGCCAGGACACCCACGGCGAGGCCCGCGTCCGGATCTTCGTCGAGCTCGGCTACCCCTGCGACATCGGCGCGGAGTGCGGCGCGGTGCGTCGGCAAGTGACCGAACGGGTATGGGCGTTGGCGGGCATGACGGTGCCCGAGGTGGCGGTGCGGGTGACGCGCCTGCACTCGCCGCAGCTGAAGCGGGCCGGGCAGGGGAGAGTGCGATGAGACGTACGGCGACCTGTGCGACGGGACGCGCGACATGAGCGAGCCGGACACGACGCGTCGGCTCCCGACGCTGGAGAAGACGCCCCGCGGACCCGGCGGCCCGGACGGCCCCGAGCAGTCCGCCTCCGCCGCCGCGTACACCTCCGGCGCCGCCGGGGGCAGGGCCGGCCGCTTCTGGTCGGCCCGGCGGCTGCCGGCCGGCCTGGTGGCGCTGGTACTGCTCGCGGTGGCCGGGCTCTTCCTGTACGACGTGGCCGCGGTGCGGGCCGGGGAGCGGGCGATGGCCTGGCGCCGGTGGCTCGCCGACGAGCTGGCGTCCCGCCCCCTGGACAACCCCGGGGTGCTGGCCGCCGCCGCGCTCGCCGCGGCGCTGGGCCTCTGGCTGATCGTGCTCGCGGTGACGCCCGGGCTGCGCGGCGTCCTGACGATGCGGCCCGCGACGCCCGGGATACGGGCCGGGCTGGACCGCCCGGCCGCCGCGCTGGTGCTGCGCGACCGCGTCATGGAGGTGGCGGGCGTGCAGTCCGTACGGATCACTGTCTCGCGCCGCAAGGTGCGGGCGCGCGCGGTCGCGCACTTCCGCGAGCTGGACGAGGTGCGCGGCGACGTGGACGCCGCGCTCGCCGAGGGCCTGGACCGGCTCGGCCTCGTCCGGCCGCTCGGCCTGTCCGTCCACGTACGCCGTCCGGGGAAGAGGTGAGCGGTGCCGATGCGTCAGGTACGGCGGGCGGTCAACCGTGTGCTGCTCGGACTGACCGGACTGGTGCTGCTGGGCGCCGGTGGGCTGGTGCTGCTCGGCGGCGCGCTGCCGCAGAGCTGGCGCGCCGGGCTGCCGGACGGGTGGCCATGGGCGGCGCCCGATGACGTCCTGCTGCCCGCAGCGGACCGTACCCGCTGGACGGGGACGGGCTGGTGGTGGCCGGTGGTGCTCGCCGCGCTGGCCGTGCTGCTCCTGCTCGCCCTGTGGTGGCTGCTGACCCAGTTCCGCGGCCGCCGGCTGCGCGAGGTCCTGGTCGACACCGGGGACGGCGAGGGCGCACTGCTGCGCGGGCGCGCCCTGGAGGACGTCCTCGCGGCCGAGGCGGAGAGCGCGGACGGGGTGCACAGGGCCGTCGTGCATCTGACGGGACGGCGCCGCGAGCCCCGCGTACGGGCCCGGCTCCTGCTGGAGCCGCACGCGGACCCGGCCGGTGCGGTGGACCTCCTCGGCACGCGGGCGGTGGCACACGCCCGCGAGTCGACGGGCCTGCCGGAACTCCCGGCGGAGGTCAGGCTGCGGGCCGTACGGCACCGGGCCGAACGGGTCAGCTGACCCCCGCACGGGAGATCGGGGCCGCCGGCGTTCAGAAGCCGTGCCGCGCCCCGCCGTCGATGGGCAGCATGACGCCGTTGACGTACGACGCCGCGGGCGAGAGCAGGAAGGCGGCGGTGCGGCCGAACTCCTCCGGGGTGCCGTAGCGGCGCAGCGGGATCGTCGCGGCATTGCGGGTGCGCGAGCCCTCCGCGTCGCCCGACAGCTCGTCCAGCTGCTGCATCCGGTCGGTGGCGATGCGGCCGGGGAGGACGCCGAGGACGCGGATGCCCTGCGGGCCCAGCTCGACGGAGAGCGACTTGGCGAAGCCGGCCAGGCCGGGGCGGAGCCCGTTGGAGATGGTGAGGCCGCGGATCGGCTCGTGGACGGAGCCGGAGAGGACGAAGCCGATCACGCCGCCCTCGCCGAGTGCCCCGGCAGCCGTGCGGGCCAGCCGGACCGCGCCGAGGAAGACGGAGTCGAACGCGGCCTGCCACTGTTCGTCGGTGTTGGAGGCGGCGCTGCCCGGGGGCGGGCCGCCGACGCTGATGAGGATGCCGTCCAGGCCGCCGAAGCGGTCGCGGGCCGCGTCCACCAGGCGCTGCGCCGAGGCCGGGTCGGCGTTGTCCGCGCCGACGCCGTGGGCGCGCGGGCCGAGCTGCTTCGCGGCCTCGGTGGCAGCTTCCTCCGTACGCCCGGTGAGCACGACGTTCGCGCCGTCGGCGACGAGCGCGCCGGCAGTGGCGTGGCCCAGTCCGCGGGTCGCGCCGGTGACGATGTACGTCCGGTCGGTGAGTCCAAGATCCATGGGGTCAGTCTGCCTTGAGCATGCCCGCCAGGGTGAAGGCGGTACCGATCAGGCCGACGTGGCTGAACGCCTGCGGGAAGTTGCCGAGCTGGCAGCCGGTCGCCGGATCGTACTCCTCGGCCAGCAGCCCGAGGTCGGTGCGCAGCTCCAGGAGGTGGTCGAAGAGCTCGCGGGCCTCCTTCTGCCGCCCGGTGAGGTGCAGCGCGTCGGCGAGCCAGAAGGAGCACACCAGGAAGGTGCCCTCCTCGCCCGGCAGCCCGTCGGTCGCGTGCTCCCCGTCGGCCCGCTGGGCGCTGTACCGGCGCACCAGCCCGTTGTGGGTGAGCTCCCGGCGGACCGCGTCGACGGTGCCGATGACGCGCGGGTCGTCGCCCGGCAGGAAGCCGACGCGCGGGATGAGGAGCGTCGCCGCGTCCAGCTCTTCCGAGCCGTAGTACTGGGTGAAGGTGCCGCGCTCGGGGTCGTACCCCTTCTCGCACACCTCGCGGTGCACCTCGTCCCGCATCGCGCGCCAGACGTCGAGGTCCGCCTTGAGGTTCGGGTGTGCCTCGGCGGTGCGGACGGCGCGGTCCGCGGCGACCCAGGCCATGACCTTGGAGTGCACGAAGTGCCGGCGCGGGCCGCGCACCTCCCACAGGCCCTCGTCCGGCTCCCGCCAGTTCTTCCGGAGGAAGGTGAGCAGCGCGCGCTGGATGTTCCAGGCGTGCGGCTTGTCGGGCATGCCGGCGGCCTTGGCGAGGTGCAGGGAGTCCAGGACCTCGCCGTAGACGTCGAGCTGGAGCTGTTCGACGGCGGCGTTGCCGATGCGGACGGGCGTGGAGCCGGAGTACCCCTCCAGCCAGGGCAGCTCCGCTTCCGGGAGCCGGCGCTCGCCCGCCAGCCCGTACATGATCTGCAGGTCGGCGGGGGAGCCGGCCACCGCGCGCAGCAGCCAGTCGCGCCAGGCCACGGCCTCCTCGACGTACCCGGCGGAGAGCAGCGCATTGAGGGTGAGGGTGGCGTCGCGCAGCCAGCAGTAGCGGTAGTCCCAGTTGCGGACGCCGCCGATCTCCTCGGGCAGCGAGGTGGTGGGGGCCGCGACGATGCCGCCGGTGGGCGCGTACGTCAGCGCCTTCAGCGTGATCAGGGAGCGGACGACGGCCTCGCGGTGCGGCCCGTCGTACGAGCACCGCGCCGACCACTCCGCCCAGTCGTCCAGCGTGCATTGCAGCGCCTCGTACGGGTCGATGCGATCGGGGCGCGGCTCGTGTGAGGGGTGCCAGGTGAGGACGAACGCGACCTGTTCGCCGGCCTCGACGGTGAAGTCGGAGCGGGTGCTGAAGCCCTGGCCGTACGTCGTCACCTCGGGCTCGGCGCGCAGCCATACCGAGTCGGGCCCCGCGACGGCGACGCGGCAGTCCCCGACGTGCCGCACCCAGGGGACGACGCGCCCGTAGTCGAAGCGCAGCCGCAGGACGCCGCGCATCTCGACGCTGCCCTCCAGGCCCTCGACGATGCGGACGACGTCGGGGGCGCGGTCGCGCTGCGGCATGAACTCCGTGACGCGTACGCGGCCGGTGTCGGTCGTCCAGACGGTGTCCAGGACGAGCGAGTCGCCACGGTAGGACCGCTCGGCGTGGGCGCGGTGGTCGGCGGGGGCGAGTCGCCAGTGGCCGTTGTCGCGGTTGCCCAGCAGGGCGGCGAAGCAGGCGGCCGAGTCGAAGCGTGGCAGGCACAGCCAGTCGATGGAGCCGTCGCGGCCGACGAGCCCGGCGGTCTGCAGGTCCCCGATGAGCGCGTAGTCCTCGATAGGTGGATGCACGCTGTCACGACTGCCCGGTGGGGGCGGGAGCTATGCGGGGACTAGTCCTTGGCCGTGGCTGCGGTGGGGGCCGGTTCGGCCGGTTCCGAGGGTGTGCCGGCGGTCTCCGAGGCGGCGGCAGCGGCGCGGTCCCGGCGCTCACGGCGTACCAGGACGAGCCAGCCGACCGGTACCGCGGCGGCGAACAGCCACCACTGGACGGCGTACGCCATGTGCGGGCCGATGCTGTCGTGGTCCGGCTCGGGGACCAGCTCGGGCTTGCCGCCGGCGGGCTCGGGCGCGGTCTGCTCGAGGTAGCCGCCGAGCACCGGGCGGTGCAGCCGCTCGGCCGCCTGCTTGCTGTTGATCAGCATGACCTGGCGGGCGGGCAGCCCCTTGGTGTCCTTGATCCCGCTCTCGGCGGTGGTCTCGTCGGGGATTGCCCGGCCGGTGACGGTGACCGTTCCCTTCGGCGCCGGCGGCACGTCGGGGAAGGTGGTGAGCGCGCCGCCGCTGGGCGCGATCCAGCCGCGGTTGACCAGGACGGTCGCGCCGTCGGTCAGCCGCAGCGGGGTGAGGACGTAGTACCCGATGGTCTGCTCGTCGGCGGCGGTGCGGTTGCGCACCACGACCTCGCCCTTGGTGTCGTACCGCCCCGTGGCCCTGACCGGGTGCCAGCGGTCCGCCTCCGGCAGATCGCGCCCCGGCTTCGCGAGGTCGGTGACCGGTACCGGCTTCGCGTGCAGTGCCTTGGCGATCTGGGCGTTCTGGGCGACCTTGTGCTCATGGCGGTGCAGCTGCCAGTAGCCCAGCTTGACCATGACGGGGATCAGGACGAGGCCCACGAGGGTGAGGATCACCCACTGCCGGGACAACAGGAAGCGGTACACGGTATTGACGGTACCTGTCACGATTCGGCCCCCGACGGCAGGGTCCCGCCGAGGGCCGGCCGGGCGCCCGGTCCCGGCCGTCAGACCCGGTCGACGATGCCCACCTTCCCCTCCGCGCGGGCGCAGTGGGCGCAGCAGAACCAGTGGCCGTCCGCCTCGACGCCGTGGCCGATGACCTGGCACCGGCAGTGCTCACAGATGGGCGCCATGCGGTGGATGGCGCAGGAGAAGCAGTCGAAGACGTGCACCGCGCCCTGCGCGTGCACCTCGAACGTCATGCCGTAGTCATTTCCGCAGACCTCGCATCGTGCCATGCGCCCCAGGATGGGCGCGGATTTCCGACGAGGGCGGTCCGGGCGGGGGTGTGTTGGTCGGCTTCACCCGGACGGGGGCGGGGGCCGGCTGCCCGCCGTGGGGACTTCGGTCGGCGTCCGGCGCACGCGCCGTTTGGGTTGCTCGCGCAGTTCCCCGCGCCCCTGACGGGGCGCTGCCGTTTACTTCTGCTGGGCCGGCAGGACGTCCTGCAAGAGCTGCATGAAGGCGGCCTCGTCTACTACCGGGGTGGCGAAGGAGCGGGCCTTGGCGGTCTTGGACGTGGGGGAGTCCGGGTCGTTGGTGACCAGGAGGCTGGTCAGCCGGGAGACGCTCGTCGCGACGTGCAGCCCGGCCTCGATCGCGCGGTCCTCCAGCAGTTCGCGGTCCACGGAGGTGTCACCGGAGAAGGCGACCCGCATCCCCTGCGTCAGCCGGCCGCCCGCTTCGTACCGTCCGGGGTTCGGATACGGGCAGGCCGGGCGCTTGCGGGAGGGGCGCCAGGTCGACGGGCGGTATCCCGCGCCGGATCCGGAGCGCTGCGCGGGCGGGCGCGGCGCGTCGGCCCACTCGGTCAGCGGCTGGCAGGCCAGCAGCGGCAGCCGGAGGTTGTCCTTGGCGGCCAGCCGGAGGCTCGGCCGGAACGCCTCGGCGAGCACCCGGGCGTCGTCCAGCGCGTGGTGCGCGTGCTCCTGCACGACGCCGTAGTGCGCCGCGAGGGACTCCAGCTTGTGGTTGGGCAGCGGCAGCCGCAGCTCCTTGGAGAGCGCGATCGTGCACAGCCGCTGGCGCACCGGTGCCTGGGCCTTGGCGCGGGCGTACTCGCGGGCGATCATCGACCAGTCGAACATCGCGTTGTGCGCGACGAGGACGCGGCCCTCCAGGCGCCGGGACAGCTCGGGGACGATCTGCGGGAAGAGCGGGGCGTCGGCCAGCACCTCGCTCGTGAGGCCGTGGATCCACACCGGACCGGGGTCGCGCTCGGGGTTGACGAGGGTGTACCAGCGGTCCTGGACCTCGCCGCGGGCGTCCAGTTGATACACGGCAGCGGAGATGATCCGGTCGTCGCGGGCCAGGCCCGTGGTCTCCACGTCGACCACCGCGTATCCCTCGGGATAGGCGGTGGGCCAGAGAGCCTGCGGTTCCTCCTGCGGGGCCGGCTGCCGCACGATCTCCGGAGTGAGTGTGCGGTCGGCTGCCGTGCGGTCTTCGAGCATGGTCCATGAGGATACGGGCCGGCACTGACAGCGATGCCGTGTGGGGGCGTACGGATGCGCGCTTGGGGATGATTCGGACATCGCGCGCCCCGTACGCGCCGGGTTTCCCGAAGGGGCGTCAGGTCCCTGCCCGACCTGACCGATGCACGTCTCTTTACCCCTCGTGGGGTCGCGCTGTAACCCTGTTCCAGCACGGGCACGACATGGACGCGACACGCACGCGACGCGTACGCGACACGCATGCGCAGGACCACCTCGAACGCTTCCTTCCGGACCGACCGAGGAGCCGCGATGACGGACCCGACCGACCCGTACCTGATCATCTCCGCCGACTGCCACGCCGGGCTGCCCGCCGAGCGGTACCGGCCCTATCTGGAGGCCGGGCACCACCGGGCCTTCGACGACTTCCTCGGGCAGCGGGACGCCCGGCGCGCCGGTACGGCCCGGCGCGGCATACGGAACGAGACCTCCGCCATGAAGTGGTACGAGGACAACGAGGAGGGCCTGCGCGGCGGCTGGGACGCCGCGCGGCGCGCCAAGGAGCTGGACGGCGACGGGGTGGCCGCCGAGGTCGTGCTGCCCGACACGGACCCCGTGGACGGCGGCGTCGCGGTGCCCTTCGGAGCGGGCCTGGACGCCCCCGAAGGGCAGGACCCCGAACTGGGCATGGCGGGCGCCCGGGCGTACAACCGCTGGCTCGCGGAGTTCTGCGCCACCGACCCCGAGCGGCACTGCGGCGTCGCCGTGCTGCCGGTCGCCGGCGAGGTGGAGGAGGTGGTCGCGGAGATCCACCGGGCCCGGGAGTCCGGGCTCGGCGCGCTGCTGATCCCGGCGACGTGGGCCGGCGGGGCGCCGTTCCACGACCGCCGGTACGACCCGGTCTGGGCGGCCGCCGCCGAGACCGCGATGCCCGTCCTCACGCACGCGGGGGCCGCGCCCCGCCACGAGTACGGCGGCCACCTCGGCATCGAGCTGTCCGAGGCCACCTGGTGGCCGGCCCGCCCGCTGTGGTTCCTGCTGTGGTCCGGGGCCTTCGAACGCCACCCGGGGCTGCGCTTCGGGGTCGCCGGGGCCGGCTGCTGGTGGCTGCCGAACCTGCTGTGGCACATGGACCGGTGCTACCTCGGCGCGCACGGCGGCAAGAAGCTCTCCCCGTTCGCCGCGCTGAAGCGGTCCCCGCACGAGTACCTCGACCGTCAGGTCTTCGTCTGCGCCACCGCGCCCCGGCGCCGCGAGCTGGCGCAGCGGTACGAGATCGGCGTGGACAACATCCTGTGGGGCTCCGACTTCCCGCACCCGGAGGGGACTTGGCCGCACACGAAGGAGTGGCTGCGCCGGGCCTTCCACGACATCCCGGTCGGGGAGACCCGCCGGATGCTCGGCGAGTCGGCCGCCGAGGTCTTCGGCTTCGACAGGCGGCGGCTCGCGTCGGTCGCGCGGCGCGTCGGGCCGACGCCGGACGACCTGGGGCAGCCGCGCAACCAGGCGCCCGTGGAGGCGTCCTGGCGGCGCGCCCGGGAGACCGGCCGGCACTGGCTGACCGGCTTCGACTTCCCGTTCGTGGGGGTGGGGGAGTGATCCGGGCCCGGACCCCGTGAGCGTACCGCCGGTAACTTTGACCGATACTCATTGGTAACAACCTCTGGCCGAGCCCCTGTACCCCGTTCTATGGTGCCCCACATGCCGCACCTGCCCGATGTCGTGTTGTGGTCGATACCGGCCTTCGTCCTGCTCACCGTCCTGGAGATGGTGAGCTACCGGCTGCACCCGGACGAGGACGCCGCCGGATACGAGACGAAGGACGCCGCCACCAGCATCGGCATGGGGCTCGGCAGCCTGGTCTTCGACGCGCTGTGGAAGATCCCGATCGTGGCCGTCTACGCGGCCGTCTACGAGCTGACGCCGCTGCGCATCCCCGTGCTGTGGTGGACGCTGCCCCTGATGCTGCTCGCGCAGGACTTCTTCTACTACTGGTCGCACCGCGGCCACCACGTCATCCGCATCCTGTGGGCCTGCCACGTGGTGCACCACTCCAGCCGGAAGTTCAACCTCACCACCGCGCTCCGCCAGCCCTGGACCACCTGGACGGTCTGGCCGTTCTACGTACCGATGATCGCGCTCGGCGTGCACCCGGCGGCGGTCGCCTTCTGCTCCTCGGCGAACCTCGTGTACCAGTTCTGGGTGCACACCGAGCGGGTCGGCAAGCTGCCCCGCCCGTTCGAGTACGTGCTGAACACGCCCTCGCACCACCGTGTCCACCACGCCTCCCAAGGCGGCTATCTGGACCGGAACTTCGGCGGCATCCTGATCGTCTGGGACCGGCTGTTCGGCTCCTTCGTCCCGGAGACCGAGCGGCCCGTCTTCGGACTCACCAAGAACATCGGCACCTTCAACCCGCTGCGGGTCGCCACCCACGAGTACGCGGCCATCGCGCGCGACGTACGGGCCGCGGGCAGCTGGAGCGAGCGGGCGGGGCGGATCTTCCGCGGCCCCGGCTGGCAGCCCGCACGGAGCGGCGACGCCGCGTCCCCGGTGCCGGACACCGGGACGTCCGCCGCATGAGCCGCTCCACCGCGGCCCGCGCCCTCCTCGCCGCCTTCGGGCTGCTGACCGCCGTCCACCTCGGCGCGCTGCTCGCCGGGGCCGGGACGGTGGAGGTGGCGACCAAACCGGCGCTGCTGCCGGTGCTCGCCGCCTACGTACTCGCCCGCGGCGGCCCCGTACTGCTCGCCGCCGCGCTGCTCTTCGGGTGCGGCGGAGACACGCTGCTCCAAGTGGACGGCGAGACGGCCTTCCTCGTAGGGATGGCCTCCTTCGCTGCCGGGCACGTCTGCTACCTGGTGTTGTTCGTACGACGGGGCAGCGCACCGGAGTGGGGCCGCGGGCGGCTCGCCGCCGCGGCCGCCGCGTACGCCGTCGCCTGGCTCGGCACCGTGGCGCTGCTGTGGCCGGACCTCGCCGCCGATCTGCGCGGGCCGGTCGCCGGGTACAGCCTGCTGCTCACCGCGATGGCGTACGGCGCGCTGCGGGCCGGGCCGCGCGCCCTGCTCGGCGGCCTGCTCTTCCTGGCCTCCGACACCCTCATCGCGAGCGGCCTCGCGCACTGGCCGCAGCCGCCCGCGCCGCAGTTCTGCATCATGCTCGGCTATCTCGCCGCCCAGTGGCTGCTGGCCGACGGCGTGCTGCGGACGGCGGCACCGGCCGCCGCCGGCGCCGCTGCCCCCGACGGACCGGCCCGGCGCGCCGCCGTACCGGGCCGGACGTAGCGTGGGCCGTGAGGCCCCGGGCCGGGGCACGCCCCGGACAGCGAGGACTCCCCGCCATGCGAGCCAGCACTCTCCACGCGCCCCGCGACATCCGCGTCGAGGAGGTGCCGGACGCCGCGCTGCGCCGGCCGCAGGACGCGGTGGTCCAGGTGGCGCGGGCCTGCATCTGCGGCAGCGACCTGTGGCCGTACCGGGGCGAGTCGCCCCGCGAGCCGGGGCAGCGCACCGGCCACGAGTTCCTCGGGACGGTGACCGACACCGGTGACGACGTCGTCACCGTCGCGCCGGGCGACCTCGTCGTGGCGCCCTTCACCTGGTCCGACGGTACCTGCGACTACTGCGCCGACGGGCTGACCACCTCCTGCGTCAACGGCGGCGCCTGGGGCACGCCCGGCTCGGACGGCGGCCAGGGCGAGGCGGTGCGCGTCCCGTATGCCGACGCCACGCTGGTGAAACTGCCCGCCGCAGCAGCTGGTGACGACCGGCTGCTGACCGCGCTGCTCTCCCTGGCCGACGTGCTGGGCACCGGGCACCACGCGGCGCTGGGCGCGGGCGTCCGGCCGGGCGCGACGGTCGCGGTGGTCGGGGACGGCGCGGTGGGGCTGTGCGGGGTGCTGGCCGCCCGGCGGCTGGGCGCGGAGCGGATCATCATCCTGGGGCGGCACCGCTCGCGTACGGACCTCGCGCGGGCCTTCGGGGCGAGCGAGGTGGTCGCCGAGCGCGGCGACGAGGCGGCGGCCGCGGTGCGGGAGCTGACCGACGGGCACGGCGCGCACGCGGTGATCGAGGCGGTCGGCACGGAGCAGTCGATGCGCACCGCGGTGGAGATCGCCCGGCCGGGCGGCGCGATCGGCTACGTCGGGGTGCCGCACGGCAGCGGCAACGGCCTGGACCTGAGCGTGACGTTCGGGCGGAACATCGCGGTGCGCGGCGGCGTGGCACCGGTACGCACGTACATCCCCGAGCTGCTGCCGGACGTCCTGGACGGCACCGTCGACCCCTCGCCGCTCTTCGACGTGTCGGTGGACCTGGACGGGGTGCCGGAGGGATACCGCGCGATGGACGAGCGCAGGGCGCTGAAGGTACTGGTACGGCCGTAGCCGTGGCTGTAGCCGTAACGGTCACGGCCGCCGGGGCCCGGCTCCACGGGCCCCGGCGCCGCTCGCTCAGTGCTGCTCGACGGCGTCCAGCGCGTCCACGATGCCGTAGCCGTAGTGGCCGTTGACGTGCTGAGTACCGGTGCACGTCGCGTCACCCTGGGGGCAGCCCGGGTTGTCGGCGTCCTTCTTCAGCAGCCACTGGATCTCCTGCGGGCTGCTGTCGGGGTGCGCGCTCTTCACCAGCGCCGCGACGCCGGCCACGTGCGGGCTGGCCATCGAAGTGCCCGCCAGGTAGGCCCAGTCGCCGCCCGGCATGGTGGAGAGGATGTTGCCGTTCTTCGCGGGGAGGTCGGGGACCTGCCGGCTGTCACCGCCCGGCGCGGCCACGTCGATCACGCCGTTGCCGTAGTTGGAGTAGTACGACTTGAGCTTCTTCACGCCGGTCGCGGCGACCGTGACGGTGCCCGGGAGCTGGGTGGGCACGTCCCAGCACTCGGCCGGGTTGATCTTCCGCTCCACCGGAGTGCTGTCGTTCGGGCTCGACTTGTCGGTCAGCTCCTTGGCCGCCAGGTCGAGGTTGGAGTTGCCGGCCGCGGCGACGTTGATCGCGCCCTTGCGCTCGGCGTACTTGGCCGCCCGGCCCACCGCGTCGACAATGGCGCCCTGATCGGCGTCGCTCTTGCAGTTGAACATCCACGGGTCGACGTAATAGCTGTTGTTGGTGACCTCGACGCCGTGGTCGGCCGCGAAGACGAAGGCACAGACCACGCTCTCGGCGTAGAACAGGCTCGTCTCGGGCTCGCTGACCTTGATGGCGGAGATCTTCACGCCCGGCGCGACGCCGGCCACGCCGACACCGTTGCGCGCCGCGGCGATCGTGCCCGCGACGTGGGTGCCGTGGTAGTCCTCGGCCGGGTTCCACGGACGCCAGGAGCCGGGGGTGGTGTCGGCCACGCCGCCCACGCAACTGGCGGACTGCTGGGCGGAGAAGTTGGGCTTCAGGTCCGGGTGGGTGTCGTCCACGCCGGTGTCGATGACGGCGACGGTGACCTTCCTGCTGCCCGGGTTCACCTTCGCGGCCTGGTCGGCCTTGATGGCGGGCAGGTCCCACTGGAGGGACTCCAGGGGCTCCTCGCCGGCGGCCTTGGCGCGGGCGCCCGCCGTACGGGCGGCCTTGGTCAGGTCGGCCTTCTGCGGCTTGCCGATGTCGGTGGTGCCGGAGGGCTTCAAGGGGGCGGTGCGGGTGGCGCCGGCCGACTGGACGCCGCGCACCGTGCGTATCGTCTCGGCGAACTTCGGGTTCGCCGAGTGGACGACGATCACGCCTATCTTCTCGTGGGCGACGACCACCGTGCCGCCGGCGGCACGTATCTCCTTGCCGACCCTGGCCACCGAGGACTTGCCCGGGGTGGCGTTGACGACGTACGAGAGCAGCGGGCCGTCGGTGGTGACCGTGGCCCGGGACTCCTCCTGAGGGGCGGCGGTGGCCGCCTGCGGGAGGAAGCCGAGGGACGCGACGAGGGCCAGTCCGACCGGTACGGCGAGCGCGCGCACCCGTCTGGATCTCAGATGTGCCATGGGGGTACTCCACATCATCTCTGACCGCTCGCGGGCAGGTCGCGCGCGAGCCGGTTCATGACGAGTGAAGCTAACCGTGATCACCCGGACAGTTCAATGGACGGCAAAGAAAACCCGTCAACTGCCGCAGGAGCGGGGTCCGTCAACCACACCGGGGACGGCGCAGCGTTCCGAAGCTCAGCAGCGGCAGCGCGATCCGTCTGCCGTCCCAGCGGCGGGCAACGGCGCAGGTGGGACGGGGTGGCGCGGGAGGCGCGAGGGCGACGGGGGAGGACAACCGCACGGCGCCGTACGGGAGTCGGCCCGGTCCTGGTGGCTGCCGGGGCGGCGAAGGCGTCACACCCGGACAACGATCCGGCGTGCCGGCGGTGGCGGCCGCACCCCCCGGTTTCCTGGGGATTTCAGGCCCTGCCCCCTGTCGTAAGGCGGCCGTGCCCCTCTAGCATGCGTGATCCGGATCACTGATCTGAACTTTATGTCGTTCGACGAAACGCCCCGCAGAACGCCCCGCAGAACGCCCCCACAGAGCGCGCGACGGAACGCCCCGCACACCGCGCGACAGAACTCGCCAGGAAAGCCGCACCGTGAGAAAACAGGAGACCGCGTGAGCACCGCCGCCCAGCCGCCCGCCGACCCCGGGCCGCACGAGGAGCACGAGGCGCAGCACGACGCGCCCCATGAGGCACCGCCCTTCACCGAGGTGCAGTCCGGCGCGGAGTTCACCGAACTGCGCCGCTCCTACCGCTCGTTCGCCTTCCCGCTGACCGTCGCCTTCATCCTCTGGTACCTGCTGTACGTGCTGCTCAGCAACTACGCGGGCGGCTTCATGGGCACCAAGGTCCTCGGCAACATCAACGTCGCGCTCGTCCTCGGCCTCGCCCAGTTCGTGACGACCTTCCTCATCGCCTGGTGGTACTCGCGGCACGCCGCCGCGAAGCTCGACCCGAAGGCCGAGGCGATCAAGAGCCGCCTGGAGGGCGGCACCCCGCGTGTGGAGGGCGACGCATGAGCCACCTGACGTACCAGCTCGCCGCCGAGGGCGCGACCCAGCACCGGCCGCTGATCATCACGCTCTTCGCGGTCTTCGTGGCCGCCACCCTCGGCATCACCGTGTGGGCGGGGCGGCAGACCAAGGGCGCCGAGGACTTCTACGCCGGCGGCCGCCAGTTCTCCGGCTTCCAGAACGGCCTGGCCATCTCCGGCGACTACATGTCCGCCGCGTCCTTCCTCGGCATCGCGGGCGCCATCGCCCTCTTCGGGTACGACGGCTTCCTGTACTCCATCGGCTTCCTCGTCGCCTGGCTGGTCGCGCTGCTGCTGGTCGCCGAGCCGCTGCGGAACTCCGGCCGCTTCACGATGGGCGACGTCCTCGTGTACCGGATGCGGCAGCGCCCCGTGCGCACCGCGGCGGGCGTCTCCACCATCGTCGTCTCGATCTTCTACCTGCTGGCGCAGATGGCGGGCGCGGGCGCGCTCGTCACGCTGCTCCTCGGCATCACCAGCGAGACCGGCAAGATCCTCGTCGTCGTCCTGGTCGGCCTCGTGATGATCCTTTACGTCTCCATCGGCGGCATGAAGGGCACCACCTGGGTGCAGATGGTCAAGGCCGTCCTGCTGATCGCGGGCACCCTGCTGATCACGTTCCTGGTGCTGCTCAAGTTCGACTTCAACATCTCCACGCTGCTCGGCGAGGCCGCCAAGGAGAGCGGCAAGGGCGCGGCCTTCCTGGAGCCGGGCCTGAAGTACGGCGCCACCGCCACCTCGAAGATCGACTTCCTCTCGCTGGGCATCGCCCTGGTCCTGGGCACCGCGGGCCTGCCGCACATCCTCATCCGCTTCTACACCGTGCCCACGGCCAAGGCCGCCCGTAAGTCCGTGAACTGGGCCATCGGCATCATCGGCGTCTTCTACCTGATGACCATCGCGCTCGGCTTCGGCGCCGCGGCCCTCATCAAGCCCGAGACGATCATCGCGTCCAACCCGGCGGGCAACACCGCGGCCCCGCTGCTCGCCCAGGAGATCGGCGGCGGCGCCGACTCCACCGGCGGCGCCATCCTGCTCGCCGTGATCTCGGCGGTCGCCTTCGCCACCATCCTCGCCGTGGTCGCGGGCCTCACCCTCGCCTCGTCCTCGTCCTTCGCGCACGACCTGTACGTCAACGTGATCAAGAAGGGGAAGGCGTCGGAGAAGGAGGAGGTACGGGCGGCCCGATGGGCCACCGTCGGCATCGGCGCCGCCGCGATCGTCCTCGGCGTCTTCGCACGCGGCCTGAACGTCGCCGGCCTGGTCGCGCTGGCCTTCGCGGTCGCCGCCTCCGCCAACCTGCCCACGATCCTCTACAGCCTCTTCTGGAAGCGCTTCACCACCTCGGGGGCGCTGTGGTCGATCTACGGCGGCCTGGCCTCCTCGGTCCTCCTCGTGCTCTTCTCGCCGGTCGTCTCCGGCAAGGAGACCTCGATGTTCCCCGGCGTGGACTTCCACTTCTTCCCGCTGGAGAACCCGGGCCTGGTCTCCATCCCGCTGGGCTTCCTGCTCGGCTGGCTCGGGTCCCTGCTCTCCAAGGAGGAGCCGGACGCCGCCAAGTACGCCGAGCTGGAGGTGCGGTCCCTGACCGGCACCGGAGCGCACTGACCCCCGATTCCCGCAGGCGGAGCACCGGCCGCGTCGTAGATCCCTACGACGCGGCCGGTCCCGCATCGTGACATCGGGTCCCTGCTCGTTGTCACACCCATCGCGTAGGCTCGACAACACACTGATCCGCCACCGGGGGAGGGGGCCTCGTGCTCATCGACACATACGGGCGAGTAGCCACCGACCTGCGGGTTTCACTGACCGACCGGTGCAACCTGCGGTGCACGTACTGCATGCCCGAAGAAGGCCTGCAATGGCTGGCCAAGCCGGACCTGCTCACGGACGACGAAATCGTCCGCCTCATCCGCGTCGCCGTCACCGACCTCGGGATCGAAGAGGTCCGCTTCACCGGCGGCGAGCCGCTGCTCCGCCCCGGCCTCGTCGGCATCGTCGAGCGCGTCGCGGCGCTGGAGAAGCGCCCCCGGATGTCGCTGACCACCAACGGCATCGGCCTGGAGCGCACCGCCGCCGCGCTGCGCGACGCCGGCCTGGACCGGGTCAACGTCTCGCTGGACACCCTGCGCCCCGACGTCTTCCAGACCCTGACCCGCCGCAAGCGCCACGCCGACGTACTGCGGGGCCTGGAGGCGGCCCGCGCCGCCGGCCTCACCCCCGTCAAGGTCAATTCCGTCCTCATGCCGGGGCTGAACGACGACGAAGCCCCCGACCTCCTCGCCTGGGCCGTGGAGAACGACTACGAGCTCCGCTTCATCGAGCAGATGCCGCTCGACGCCCAGCACGGCTGGAAGCGCGACGGCATGATCACCGCGGGCGACATCCTCGCCTCGCTGCGCACCCGCTTCGCGCTGACCCCCGAGGGCCAGGACGAGCGCGGCTCCGCGCCCGCCGAGCGCTGGCTCGTCGACGGCGGGCCGCACCGCGTCGGCGTCATCGCCTCGGTGACCCGCCCCTTCTGCCGCGCCTGCGACCGTACGCGGCTGACCGCCGACGGCCAGGTGCGGACGTGCCTGTTCGCCACGGAGGAGACGGACCTGCGGGCCGCGCTGCGCTCGGACGCGCCGGACGAGGAGATCGCGCGCATATGGAAGCTCGCGATGTGGGGGAAGAAGGCGGGCTCGGGCCTGGACGACCCGAGCTTCCTGCAGCCGGAGCGGCCGATGTCGGCGATCGGCGGCTGAGAGCCGACGCGGACGCAGTGCCGGACGGAAGCGAGTGCCGGGCGGACGCGGGTGCCGGGCCGGCGCTGGCTCCGAGCGGCCGGTGCGGGCGCTCAGCTCTCCTCGGCCGACGCGGCCGGTGCGGGCCCTCAGCCCTCCTCGGGCGACGCCTTCTCCCACTCCTCCAGCGTCACGACGTCCTTCAGGAAGCCGCGGACGCCGAGGAATTGGGAGAGGTGCTCGCGGTGCTCCTCGCACGCGAGCCAGGTCTTGCGCCGGTCGGGCGTGTGCAGCTTCGGGTTGTTCCAGGCCAGTACCCACACCGCGGCCGCACGGCAGCCCTTGGCGGAGCAGATCACTGTGTTATCGGGGGAGTTCACAGCCTCAACCCTACGATGCCCCTGATCCGGCACTTCCGGATCCGGACGTGGCGACGCCGGGCAGCCACGGGGGGAGCCGCCCGGCGTCGGTCCGTCGCTCCGACGGGGGATGCGGAGCGCGTACGAAGTATGTCACGGGGGACCGTGCCGGGTGCACCGGAACCACATGATTGATCTGAGCTTTTCTTGAGCTTTGCGGATCGTCGGCAGATCAGCCGTGCTCGCCGCGCTGCTCGGCGGAGTCCGTCCGCCCCGCTCCCGGGCCGCCTTCCGCGCCCGGCTCCCGCGGTGTGCCGTCGGCCGGCCGCGGTGCGTCCTCGGCCGACGTGGTCAGCATCGGCCGGGACGGGGCCGCTATGAAGGTCGAGGGAAGCGAAGTGACGTTCTCCCGGCCCGCGTTGGCGATGACGACCGCGATGTACGGCAGCACCAGACCCGCGATCAGGGTGATAATGGCGATGGGCCGCTCGACGTTCCAGAGCACGGCGGTGAGTATCACCGCCACCGTCCGTACCGACATCGAGATCACGTAGCGTCGCTGCCGCCCACGGACGTCCTCGGTCAGCCCCTGGCGGGCTCCCGTGATCCGGAAGGACTGGGCACTGCTCTGCTTCCGCATCACGTTCCACCACCTGTTGTCATACCGGGCACACGCCAATGCCGGACCTGTCCCACGTTACGCCGGGCCTGCGCCGCCTTCGAGACCGGGGCGCGATACGCCCGGCGGGGTACATACCGGCGTCATACGTACAGACCGCTCCGGCGTGCGCCGTACGGGTGGCGGTATGAAACTGAACGATGCACGGCCTTGTACACCGCGCCCCACTAGGAGGCGACATGAATTGGTTGTGGGCCATCATCCTGGGTCTGGTCCTGGGTGTGATCGCGAGGGCGCTCATCCCAGGGAAGCAGGCGATCCCGCTCTGGCTGACGGTGATCTTCGGCATGCTCGGCAGCGTCCTGGGCAACTGGGCGGCCACCGGCATCGGAGTCGCGGACACGAAGGGCATCGACTGGACCCGGCATCTGCTGCAGCTGATCGGCGCGGTGATCGTCGTCGGCGTGGGCAGCCGGCTGTGGGCCACGGTGCGCGGGAGGAAACACCGGCACCAGCAGGCGTGACCACGCCGCACCATTCCGCTCCCGCGGACCCGCACATCGGGCCCGCGGGAGCGGTCCGGCACATCGGGTCCGCGGGAGCGGTCCGGCACGGGACCGTCATGTGCGGCCCCGTACCGGGTTACGCGCCCCGGGCCTGAGCCGGCTCCGCGGCCGGCCCCGTGACGGCTTACGCGCCCTCCACCTGGGCCAGCTTGCGGCCGGCCTTGAGGTACGGCGTGCCGGGCGTCGCGGCCAGCTTCTCCGCCAGTACCTCGGCCAGCGGGCGGATCGCGTCGGCCTCGGCCAGTACGACCGTCTCCTGGCCCGACTCGGTCTCGATGACCAGCCGCAGCGCGTTCTGCTTCGCCAGCCGGCGGGCCGCCGACGCACTCTGCGTGAACTCCAGCACCTTGGTCAGCACCGTGGCCACCGTCTCCGCGCCGTGCTCGGCGAGGTCCACCGACGGCAGCGTGCCGACATCGGCGAAGGACTTCTTGGAGAACTGCGCGACGAACCCGGCGCGGGCCGCCATCGCCGCCTCGATGCCGTACAGCGCGGTCACGACCTCACCCGCGAGGATCTTCTTCAGATCCATCGGGTGCAGCGACTTCGCCGCGATGCGGGCCAGGACCTGGGCGATCTCCTCGTCCGTCCACTCCGTCCACGCCTTGAGGTACGGCTCCATCAGCCGGTCCGGGACCGACATGATCTTGCCGAAGACGTCCTCGGCCGGGGCGTTCAGACCGACGTAGTTGCCCTTGGACTTGGACATCTTCGCGCCCGTGCCGTCCGTGCCCTCGATCAGTGGCATCGTGACGACCAGCTGCGGCTGCTGGCCCTTGAGCTCCATGAGCTTGCGGCCCATCTGGAGGTTCAGCAGCTGGTCGGCACCGCCCAGCTCCACGTCGCACTCCAGCGCCACGGAGTCCAGGCCCTGCGCGATCGGGTACAGCATCTCCGTCATGGTCAGCCCGGAGCCGTCCGCAAGGCGCGTACGGAAGTCCTCGCGCTGCAGCAGCTGGGAGGCGGGCACCTTGGACAGCAGGCTCAGCAGCTCGGGGAAGGTGTACGGCGCCAGCCACTCGCTGTTCTGCCGGAAGCTGACCTTCTCGAAGTCGAAGAACGGCCGGACCTGGTCGCGGTAGCTGGCGAGATTGTGCGCGATGTCCTCGTCGGTCAGCGGCGGGCGCTCGGCCGTGCGGCCCGAGGGGTCGCCGATCTTGGCCGTGAAGTCGCCGATGATCAGCGTGATGTCGTGGCCGAGCCGCTGGAAGCGGGACAGGACGATCAGCGGGACCGCGTGCCCCAGGTGCACGTCGGTGGCCGTCGGGTCGATGCCCAGCTTGATGTGCAGGCTCTTGCCGGCGGCCGCTCGCTCCTCGATGCGCTCGGCGAGCTGGTCCACGCCCGGCAGCACCTCGACCGTCCGCGCGGCGATCAGCGCGGCCTGCTCCTTGGCCGGCAGGTCCGTCAGGTCGAGATAGCGCCGCGCGCCCGTCTCCTTCAGCAGCTCCTCGACGGTGGCGTCGACGGAGAGGTCTGCGGAGAGCAGCGTGCTGGCGCGGGCGACGGATTCGCCGAGGCGTGTCATGGCGTTCCTGATCGGTCGTTGTTCCCAAACGGGAGGACGGCACCGATTCTATTAGGGGCACGGAGCGTGGCCGACCGAGTATCCACAGGCCGGCCACGCGGTACGACAAATACGCGCGCCCCGGAGGCCGGCGCCCCAAAAGGCCCCGGCCTCACACCCCCCGGCTCACCGAGCTCATGTTGAAGTCCGGGATGCGCAGCGCGGGCATCGCGGCGCGCGTGAAGTAGTCGCTCCACTCGCGCGGCAGCGTGCGCTCCGTACGGCCCGCCTCGCTCGCCCGCCCCAGCAGGTCCACCGGCGACTCGTTGAACCGGAAGTTGTTCACCTCGCCGACCACCTCGCCGCCCTCCACGAGGTACACGCCGTCCCGGGTCAGCCCCGTGAGCAGCAGCGTCGCCGGGTCGACCTCGCGGATGTACCACAGGCAGGTCAGCAGCAGCCCCCGCTCGGTACCGGCCACCAGCTCGTCCAGGGACTTCGTGCCGCCCGCGTCCAGCAGCAGATTGTCGACCGCGGGGGCCACCGGCAGGCCGGTCAGGCCCGCGCTGTGCCGGGTGGTGACCAGCCGGTTCAGCGCGCCGTCCCGCAGCCAGTCGGTGGGCTCCAGCGGCAGCCCGTTGTCGAAGACGGAGGCGTCGTCCCCGGAGCTGTGCGCCAGTACGAAGGGCGCGCACTCCAGGCCCGCGGCCCCCGGGTCGCTGCGCAGCGTCAGCGGCAGCCCGGAGAGCTTCTCGCCGACCCGGGTGCCGCCCCCGGGCGCCGCGAAGACCGTGCGCCCCTCGGCGGCGTCCCGCGCCCCGGAGGACCACATCTGGTAGACGAGCAGGTCGGCGACGGCGGTGGGCGGCAGCAGCGTCTCGTACCGCCCGGCGGGCAGCTCGATCCGCCGCTCGGCCCAGGCCAGCCGCCGTGCCAGGTCGGCGTCCATGGCCAGCGGGTCCACGTCGGCGAAGTCCCGGGTGGCCCGGCCGGCCCAGGCCGAGCGGGTGCGGTCGGGCGACTTGGCGTTCAGCTCCAGCGTGCCGGTGGGCTGGTCGTGCCGCAGCCGCAGCCCGGTGGAGGAGCCCACGTACGAGGACACGACCTCGTGGTTGGCGAACCCGTACAGCTCGCGGCCGCCGTCCCGGGCCCGCCGGAAGGCTTCGCCCAGCGCCGGCGCGAAGTCGGCGAACACCTCGGAGGAGGTCTCGGCGGGCGGCTCGGTGAAGCCGGGGGAGGGCGCGCCGCCCGGTACGAGCGGCTGCGCGTCCTCGGCGGGGCCCGCGCTCCCGGCGGCCGCCTCCGCGGCCCGCACCAGCGCCTCCAGATCGTCGGCGGTGACCGCGGCGCGCGAGACGACGCCCGAGGCGGTGCCCTCCTTGCCGTCCACCGTGGCGATCACGGTGAGCGTGCGGCCCCGGGTGACGCCGTTGGTGGTCAGCGCGTTGCCCGCCCAGCGCAGGTTGGCGGTGGTGGACTCGTCGGCGATGACCACGCAGCCGTCGGCCCGCGAGAGCGCCAGCGCCCGCTCGACCATCTCGTGCGGCGCGCTCGTACGAGAAGTACGAGACGTACGGCGTGTGCTCATCGACCGGCCTCCTGGGTCGTGTTCAGGCTGTGCTGACCCGGGGGACGACCCCCGGCCCCCCGGCCGATTCCGTGGTCAGCGTTCATCGACCGGCCTCCTGGGTCGTGTTCAGGATGTTGACGCCCGTGAAGAGAGCGGAAGGGCAGCCGTGCGAGACGGAGGCGACCTGGCCCGGCTGGGCCTTGCCGCAGTTGAAGGCGCCGCCCAGTACGTACGTCTGCGGGCCGCCGACCGCGGCCATCGAGCCCCAGAAGTCGGTGGTGGTGGCCTGGTACGCCACGTCCCGCAGCTGCCCCGCCAGCCGCCCGTTCTCGATCCGGAAGAACCGCTGCCCGGTGAACTGGAAGTTGTACCGCTGCATGTCGATGGACCAGGACCGGTCGCCGACCACGTAGATGCCGTGCTCCACGCCCGCGATCAGCTCCTGCGTCGACGGGCCCGCGGGCGCCGGCTGCAACGACACGTTCGCCATCCGCTGCACCGGCACATGGGACGGCGAATCCGCGTACGCGCACCCGTTGGACCGCTCGAAGCCGGTCAGCTTCGCGATCCTGCGGTCCAGCTGGTAGCCGACCAGGACGCCGTCCTTGACCAGGTCCCAGGACTGCGCCGCCACGCCCTCGTCGTCGTACCCGATCGTCGCCAGCCCGTGCTCGGCCGTCCGGTCGCCCGTGACGTGCATCAGCGACGACCCGTACGCCAGCTTCCCCAGCTGGTCGAAGGTCGCGAACGAGGTGCCCGCGTACGCCGCCTCGTACCCCAGCGCCCGGTCCAGCTCGGTCGCGTGCCCGATCGACTCGTGGATCGTCAGCCACAGGTTGGAGGGGTCCACCACCAGGTCGTACCGCCCGGCCCGGACGCTCGGCGCGCGCATCTTCTCCGCGAGCAGCTCCGGCATCTCCGCCAGCTCCGCGTCCCAGTCGTACCGCCCGTCGGTCAGGTACTCCCAGCCGCGGCCGACCGGCGGCGCGATGGTCCGCATCGAGTCGAACTCCCCGCTGCGGTCGTCCACCGCGACGGCCGTCAGCTCCGGGTGCAGCCGGACCCGCTGCTGAGTGGTGGTCGTCCCCGCCGTGTCGGCGTAGAACTTGTTCTCCCGGATCGTGAGCAGCGAGGCGTCCGCGTGCGTGACGCCCGGCGCGGCCAGCAGCCGCCCGCTCCACTCCGCCAGCAGCCCGGTCTTCTCCGCGTCCGGCACGTCGAACGGATCGACCTCGTACGAGGAGATCCACGTCCGGTCCGGATACGCGGGCTCCGCGGCGAGCTCGACGACCTCCTCCGACCCCGCCGCGTCGATCACCTTCGCCGACAGCTTGGCCATCGCCACCGCCTGCGCCGCCACCCGCGCCGCCGCGTCCATGGTCAGGTCCACACCGGACGCGAACCCCCAGGCCCCGCCGTGCACGACCCGCACCGCGTACCCCAGGTCGGTCCTGTCCGAGGACCCGGCCGTCTTCGCGTCCCGCAGCCGCCAGGACGCGTACCGGATCCGCTCCAGCCGGAAATCCGCATGCTCGGCCCCCAACGCCCGGGCCCGCGCGAGCGCGGCATCGGCGAGCGCGCGCAACGGCAGCGCGAGGAAGCTCTCGTCAAGGGAACGAGGTGTAGGCACGGCATCCCTCCCGGGGTCGGCGCCACGCATCATGCCGTGCCGGACCCCGGGTGCGCACGGGGACCGGCGGGTTCACCGCGGCGATTCGCCGGGTCTTCGCCGGGTCGCGGAGCGGTCGCTGCTGCGTCGCTTCTGTAGGGACCCCACAGTGACCGGCATGTGCCCCTGTCCGAGGTGGATTCTCCGTATGGGGCTCGTGACCGCTAGTTTCGTAAGGAACACACGTCGGACAGGACACGGAAAGGGTGATCTCTTGAGCCGCTCGGTTCTGGTCACCGGAGGCAACCGCGGCATCGGCCTCGCCATCGCCCGCGCCTTCGCCGAGGCAGGCGACAAGGTCGCCATCACCTACCGCTCCGGCGAACCCCCGGCGGGGTTCTTGGCCGTGAAGTGCGACATCACCGACACGGAGCAGGTCGAGCAGGCGTACAAGGAGATCGAGGAGAAGCAGGGCGCGGTCGAGGTGCTGGTGGCCAACGCCGGCGTCACCCGTGACCAGCTGCTGATGCGGATGTCGGAGGACGACTTCGCCTCGGTCCTGGAGACCAACCTCACCGGTACGTTCCGCGTGGTCAAGCGGGCCAACCGGGCCATGCTGCGGGCGCGCAAGGGCCGGGTCGTGCTGATCTCGTCCGTCGTGGGGCTGCTGGGCTCCGCGGGGCAGGCGAACTACGCGGCCTCCAAGGCGGGCCTGATCGGCTTCGCCCGCTCCCTCGCCCGCGAGCTGGGCTCCCGCAACATCACCGTGAACGTCGTGGCCCCCGGCTTCGTCGACACGGACATGACCCGCGCGCTCACCGATGAGCAGCGCGAGA
Organism: Streptomyces sp. NPDC000151; assembly: GCF_040301705.1. Taxonomy (NCBI): domain Bacteria; kingdom Bacillati; phylum Actinomycetota; class Actinomycetes; order Kitasatosporales; family Streptomycetaceae; genus Streptomyces; species Streptomyces sp. NPDC000151. Next base: position 29,254 of record NZ_JBEPFC010000073.1, read on the forward strand.
ACATCGTGAAGCAGGTGCCGCTCGCGCGCTACGCGCAGCCCGAGGAGATCGCCGCCTCGGTCCGCTTCCTGGCCTCCGACGAGGCCGCGTACATCACTGGAGCCGTCATTCCCGTCGACGGCGGATTGGGCATGGGTCACTGATCGATATGAGCGGAATCCTCGCCGGCAAGCGCATTCTGATCACGGGTGTGCTGATGGAGTCCTCCATCGCCTTCCACGCGGCGAAGGTCGCGCAGGAGCAGGGCGCCGAGGTCATCCTCACCGCGTTCCCGCGGCCCACCCTCACCGAGCGCATCGCCAAGAAGCTGCCCAAGCCCGCCAAGGTCATCGAGCTGGACGTGACCAACGACGAGCACCTGGCCCGCCTGGAGGGCATCGTCCGCGAGGAGCTCGGCGGCCTCGACGGCGTCGTGCACTCCATCGGGTTCGCCCCGCAGGACGCGCTCGGCGGCAACTTCCTCAACACGCCCTTCGAGTCGGTCTCGACCGCGATGCACGTCTCGGCGTTCTCGCTGAAGTCGCTGACCATGGCCTGCCGCCCGCTGCTCAGCGAGGGCAGCGCCGTCGTCGGCCTCACCTTCGACGCGCAGTACGCGTGGCCGCAGTACGACTGGATGGGCCCGGCCAAGGCCGCCCTGGAGGCCACCTCGCGCTACCTCGCGCGTGACCTCGGCCCCGAGGGCATCCGCTGCAACCTGATCTCGGCCGGACCGATCGGCTCGATGGCCGCCAAGTCCATCCCGGGCTTCTCCGAGCTGGCGGACGTCTGGAACACCCGCTCCCCGCTGAAGTGGGACATGGCCGACCCGGAGCCCGCAGGCCGCGGCGTCGTCGCCCTGCTGTCGGACTTCTTCCCGAAGACCACCGGCGAGATCGTGCACGTCGACGGCGGCGTGCACATGATGGGCGCCTGACCGGCCCGTACCGCTTGAAGGCCGTGGGGCCGCCGCACCGCGAGGTGCGACGGCCCCACGGCCTTCGTGCAGGGGTGGGGGTCGGAATCGCAGCGCCCTCAGCCCTGCCGCAGTCGGCCCGGTCGGCAGCCGTACGGATGGGAGCTCGCCTCGGTCGCCGCGCGTTCGCCGTCGCCCGCGCGGATCGCGTCCACCAGCCGTGAGTGGTCCATGTGCGACTCCGGGCGCAGCTCGTCGCCCACGTCGGCGCGGAGGAACTCGCGCAGTACGCCGCCGAGGTCCGCGTACAGCTCCGCCAGTACCTCGTTGTGCGAGGCCGCCACGATCGCCATGTGCAGCGTGGCGTCCGCCTCCACGAAGGCGGCCGCGGCGCCGGACTCCCACGCCTGCTCCCGCCGCTGGAGCGCCGCGTCCAGCTGCTTGAGGTCGGCCTCGGTACGGCGCTCGGCGGCCCGCCGGGCGGCCTCCGCCTCCAGGGCGCTGCGCAGCTCCGCGACGTGCCGGGGGTCGGCCTCGGCGAACCTGCGGTTCATCACGCCCGCCAGCTCACTGGTGGCGACGACGTACGTGCCGGAGCCCTGGCGGATGTCCAGCAGGCCGTTGTGGGCCAGCGCCCGGACCGCCTCGCGGACGGTGTTGCGGGCCACGCCGAGCTGTTCGACCAGCTCCGGTTCGGTGGGGATGCGCGCTCCGACCGGCCACTCGCCCGAGGTGATCTGGGCGCGCAGCTGGGCGATCACCTGGTCGGACAGGGCGGAACGCCGGGGTGAGGTCAGCGGCATACGGGCGCTCCTGGAGGCGCGGAAGCGGACGCGGACACGAACGTGGCATCGCCGATGCCAATGCTTCTCCGGCCTGTCGCCGGGAGACGGGACTCACCTGGACACTCACCTGGACAACCATTCATCCCATGATTCTATGATGTACCCATGGCAGACGACGACCTCGCGACCCTCGGCACCACGGCCGAGGCCCCACAGACCCCCCGGACGCCCGGCGGCGAACCGCTCGACCGCGGCCCCGCGCCCGTACCCGTACCGCGCTGGCTCGGCGCGGTCCTGACCGTCGGTCTCGTCCTCGCCGCGCTCAACCTCCGCCCGGCCATCACCAGCCTGGGCGCCCTCATGGAGGAGGTGCGGGACGGACTCGGCATGAGCGGCACCGTCGCGGGCCTGCTCACCTCCGTACCGGCTCTCTGCTTCGCCGTCTTCGGCATCGCGGCACCGCGGCTGGCCCGCCGCTTCGGCGCGGGCACCATCGTGTGCGCCGGCATGGCGGCGATCGCGGTCGGCGTCGTGGTGCGCCCCTTCGCGGGCGGCACGGCCGGCTTCCTCGCCGCCAGCGCCCTCGCGCTCGCCGGCATCGCGGTCAGCAACATCCTGCTGCCCGTGGTGATCAAGACCTTCTTCCCCGACCGGGTCGGCTCGATGACCGGGCTGTACTCCATGGCCCTGGCCCTGGGCACCTCACTCGCCGCCGCCCTCACCGTGCCGGTCACCGGCGCGCTCGGCGGCGGCTGGCAGGCCGGGCTCGCGGTCTGGGCGGTGCTCGGCGTCCTCGCCGTCGTGCCGTGGCTCGCCGTACTGCGGCACCGCGCGCCCCAGGCGGCGCCGGCAGCGGCGGGCGCGCCCCAGGAGGACGCCCCGGCCGTCCGGATCAGCCGCTCGCCCACCGCCTGGGCGCTGGCCGTCTTCTTCGGCCTGCAGGCCACCGCCGCGTACATCACCATGGGCTGGCTGCCGCAGATCTTCCGCGATTCGGGCGTGCCGGCCGGGACCGCCGGCGTGCTGCTCGCCCTCACCATGGCCATGGGCATCCCGCTGTCCTTCGTGCTGCCGCGGCTGGCGGCCCGGATGCGGCACCAGGGGCTGCTGGCCGTGCTCCTCGGGACCTGCGGGCTCGTCGGGTACGCGGGACTGTGGCTGGCGCCCGCGGCCGGCGCCTGGGGCTGGGCGCTGCTGCTCGGCATATCGAACTGCGCCTTCCCGCTCGCCCTCACCATGATCGGCATGCGCGCCCGCAGCGCCGCGGGCGTCGTCAAGCTCTCCGCCTTCGCCCAGTGCATCGGCTACCTGATCTCCATCCCCGGGCCGCTCCTGGTGGGCACGCTGTACCAGCACAGCGGCGGCTGGGGCCTGCCCATCGCGCTGATGGCGGGGCTGATGGTGCCGCAGATCGCGGTGGGCGTGCTGGCCGGCCGGGACCGCCGGATCGAGGACGAGGGCCGGTAATCCGTACCCGGACCGGCACCGGTGGGTACCGGCGGCCCGCGCCCGCACGGCGTTTGCGACACTGGGGACATGCCAGTGCTCGAACCGAATCCGCAGGGCGGACAGAAGAAGCTGCTCCTCGTCCTGACCGCGATGCTCGCCGTGACCGTCGTGGTGGGGATCATCGCCAGCATCGCCTCACCCTGACCCGGCGCCGGCGGGGCCGCCTCGATGCGACGACCTCAGTGACTACCGCGGTGAAGCTTCCTCGGTAGGGCTGTCCCCACCGTCCCTTAGGGGGCCGGGGTCAGGGGTAAGTGGGTGGCGCACCTGATGGGCGGCGCGGTCCCGGGACCGTAGGTTCGAAGGACACCGCGCCGCCGCGGTGGGCGTGGCCGCACGGCGGCCGCGCCGTCCCCTCGACCGCACGGAGGCGATCCCCATGTCCGCCGCTCACACCCGGCACACCAAGGCCGGTGCCCGGCCCGTGCGGCTGCCGTGGTGGGCCGTGGCCCTGGCGGTGGTCTCCTTCGTGGCGCTGCTCTCCGTGATGACCTCCGCGGCGAAGGCCGACGCCGCCGGCGTACCGCCGTCCCTCGCGCCGCTGGTCGACCTCCTCGCGCGGCTGCTCGGCGCCGGGCTGTAGGCGGCGCCGGGAGGCGGTACGGAGGCGCTGCGGTGCCTGCCCGCTTTGTGGGATGAGGCTGTCAACACCCCGCGCCCCGCGCCGCTTTTCATGCGAAGCTGGGACACATGAGCGTCGATTTCCCCCGCCGGATTGTCCTTCTCCGACATGCAAAGGCCGAATGGTCGCAGGAGAGCGACCACGAGCGGCCGCTCGCCGAGCGCGGCCGCCGGGACGCCCCCGTCGCCGGACGATGGCTCGCGGGCGCGGGCATCAGTCCCGATCTGACCCTCTGTTCCACCTCCGTCCGCACCCGCGAGACCTGGAAGGCCTGCGTCCACGAGCTGCCCCAGCGCCCGAAGACCGTCTATGAGGACCGGCTGTACGAAGCCTCGCTCGGCGACCTGCTCGCGGTGGTCAACGAGGTCCCGGACGACGTGCAGGACCTGCTGCTGGTCGGCCACAATCCGGGCATGCACGCCCTCGCCGACGCGCTCTCCGGCGAGGCGGACGGCGAGCTGCTGACCAGGATGAACCGCAGCGGCTTCCCGACCGCCTCCCTAGCGGTGGTGACCTTCAACGGCTCCTGGAAGTCCGTCGAGCACGGCGTCGGCCGGCTGGTCGCCTACTGGACGCCCCACGACGGAGCGCCTGCGCCCGAACTGTGAACGCCGGCGCGCGCGGACGGCAGGGACCGCGTACGCCACAGGGCCCCGGCGCACCTCGCGCCGGGGCCCTGTGGTGTAGGGAGGCGGGCGGTCAGTCCGCGATCGTGTCGGCGGCCTCGACCTCTTCGCGGGTGACGCCGAGCAGGTACAGCACGGTGTCCAGGAACGGCACGTTCACGGCGGTGTGCGCGGCCTCCCGTACGACCGGCTTGGCGTTGAAGGCGACGCCCAGGCCCGCCGTGTTCAGCATGTCCAGGTCGTTGGCGCCGTCACCGATCGCGACCGTCTGCGCCAGCGGCACCCCGGCCTGCTGGGCGAAGGAGCGCAGCAGCCGGGCCTTGCCCGCCCGGTCCACGATGTCGCCGGTGACCTTGCCGGTGAACCGGCCGTCCGCGATCTCCAGGGTGTTCGCCGAGGCGAAGTCCAGCCCCAGCTCGTCCTTGAGCGCGTCGGTGACCTGCGTGAAGCCGCCGGAGACCACGCCGACCTGGTAACCCAGCCGCTTGAGCGTGCGTACCAGGGTCCGCGCGCCGGGGGTCAGCCGCACCTCCTTGCGCACCTGCTCCACGACCGAGGCGTCCAGGCCCTTCAGCAGCGCCACCCGGGCGTGCAGCGACTGCTCGAAGTCCAGCTCGCCGCGCATCGCGGCGGCGGTCACCTCGGCCACCTCGGCCTCACAGCCCGCGTGCGCCGCGAACAGCTCGATGACCTCGTCCTGGATCAGCGTGGAGTCCACGTCCATCACGACCAGGCGCTGCGCCCGGCGCTGCAGCCCGGAGGCGATCACGGCGATGTCCACGCCGAGCACGGCGGCTTCGGTGGCGAGCGCGGTGCGCAGGGTGTCGGTCGGGGTGCCGGAGACCGCGAACTCCACGGCGGTCACGGGGTACTTGGCGAGCCGGAAGATGCGGTCGATGTTGCCGCCGGTGGCCGTTATGGCGGCGGCGATGGCGGAGGTGGACTCGGCGGTGAGCGGGTGCCCGAGGACGGTGACGTGCGAACGGCCGGTGCCGCGCGGACGGTTGTCACCGGTACCGGAGATGATCTCGGCCTGGAGGTGCAGCGACTCGGCCCAGCTGTGCACGGTCGCGCGCAGGTCGCCTTCGGTGGCACCGTTCGACGCGCTTCCCGTGGGCGTGGTCACCAGGGCGCACAGCACGATGCGGCCCCGGGTCACGACCTGCTCGATGTCGACGACGTCGACGGAGTAGGCGGCGAGGGTGTCGAAGAGACCGGCGGTGATGCCGGGCCGGTCCTTTCCGAAGATCTTCACGAGAAGGGTCGGTACGTCGTCGCCCGGTACGGCGGTGGCAGGCGGTGTCTGCGATGCGCTCATGGTGCTCTTACGGTATCCGGCCGCGTCCCGGAACCGTACAGGTGTCCCGCCGAGTGGACGCCTGCCACCACGCGGCCGGGTGGGTCACGGGTCCGTACATGTCCGTACAGAGCGGGGTCCGGCCCGCTGCCCGCGCGGTCCCGTCCTCAGCGGCCCGCACCCGGCCGTCCGGGCGGCGGCGGCTCCGGCGGCGGCTCGTCCCGGTCCCGCCGCGGCCGGGGACGCGGC
>NZ_JBEPFC010000074.1:0-32867 GCF_040301705.1 Streptomyces sp. NPDC000151
GCGCGCAGCACGCACCGCACCGGCGACCTGGTCGTCGAGGGCGGCACCCTGCTCGACCCGGCGACCGGTGAGGTCACCGAGGACGCCGTCGTGGTGATCCGCGACGGCGTGGTGCGCGCCGCCGGGGCCCGGGCGCGGGTCGATATGCCGGCCGGCGCGCCGCGCCTCGACGCACACGGCCGCTGGGTACTGCCCGGTCTGGTCGACGCGCACATCCACCTCAACACCGCCGCCGAGGCGCGCGACGCGGTCCGCAAGGGCGCCACCAGTGCGCGCAGCGGCTCCACGAACTTCTACCAGGACATCGCTGTACGGGAGTTGGCCCGCCAGGCACCCGAGCAGGCGCCCCGGCTGCGGGCCGCCGGAGTGTTCGTCACGCCCGATCTGGGCGACACGGTGCTCGCCGATCCGGACCTCACGCCGCTCGTGCGGCTGCGGAACGGCGTGCGTTCGACCGAGGCGCTGCGCCGGGTCGTCCAGGTGAACCTCGCCCGCGGCGCCGACGTGATCAAGACGCGGGTGAACGAGCGTGCAGGCCTGCCGGAGCAGGACCCGCTGGCCCAGGTCTACTCGTATGAGCAGCTGTCCGAGATCGTCGCGGCGGCGCGGCGCGGCGGCAAGGGCGTACTGTGCCACAGCTACAGCGAGCGGGGCTGCGACGACGCGGTGCGGGCGGGGATCCGGTCCCTGGAACACGGCGTGTTCGTCGGCGAGCGCACCCTGCACGACATGCGGCGCCGGGGGACGTACTTCACGCCGACGCTGACCGCCATCGCCGGGCTCGTGGACTCGTCCGATCCGGTGCTCGCCGAGCGCGGCCGCGCGTACCTGCCGGTCCTCAAGCACGCGGTGCGCACCGCGCACGAGCTGGGCGTCCCGCTGGCTGCGGGCACCGACTCCTCCGGCGGAGAGGTCGAACCCATCGGCAGGGAAGTGGAGTTGATGCGCGCGGCGGGTCTGTCGGCGCTCGACGCGATCCGTACCGCCACGACGGGCGCCGCCCGGCTGCTCGGTGTGGAGCGGACGGCGGGGCGGCTGACGCCCGGCTTCGCGGGCGACGTGATCGTGGTGGACGGCGACCCGCTCGCCGACGTCTCCGTACTCAAGAAGCCGCGCCGCGTGGTGCGCGCGGGCCTGCCGCTCTAGAACCCCATACTGCCCGTCCCACCGAAGGAGTTCCCATGACGCCTCCGCTCTCCCAGCCTTCCCGGCGCGGTGTCCTCGCGGGCGCCGCCTCGCTCGCGGGCTCCGGCACCGTGCTGTCCGCTGCCGTACCGCCGGCGCGGGCCGCGTCCCGTGAGCGGCCCGCCCGCCCCGTGGTCTTCCGTGACGTGCGGCCCTTCGGGGCGAAGCACGCGGTGGATCTCACCGTCGTCGACGGCCGCATCACGGACCGGCGGGCCCCCGAGGGCGCCGAGATGGTCGACGGCGGCGGCCGCATCGCCCTGCCGGCCCTGGTGGACGCGCACATCCACCCCGACAAGACGACGTGGGGCGGCGCGTGGGTGTCGCGCAAGCCGGCGAGCGGCATCGCCGATTACGCGGCCCAGGACGTGGAGGTGTTCCACAGCCAGCGCCGACCGGTGGCCGAGCGGGCATACGGGCTGATGGCACACGCCGTGACACGCGGGACGCGGGCCATGCGCGCGCACGCCGACGTGGCGCCCGCGTACGGCCTGGCCTGCGTGGAAGGGGTCTCGGCGGCGCGCGAGCGGCTGCGGCACGCGCTCGATGTGCAGATCGTGGCGTTTCCGCAGCACGGCGTCGTCCGCGCGCCCGGCACGGCGGCGCTGCTCAAGGAAGCGGCTCGCAGCGGGGCCGTGGACTTCATCGGCGGGATCGATCCGATCAGCTTCGACCATGCCATGGACGAGCAGCTCGACCTGGTCTTCGGCCTCGCGGACCGGTACGGCGTCGGCGTGGACATCCATCTGCACGACAGGGACGAGAAGGGTCTGACGGTGCTGCGCGGCATCATCGACCGCACCCGGGCCCTGTCGCTGCGGGGCAGGGTGACGGTGAGTCATGTCTTCTGTCTGCCGGGCCTGTCCAGCACCGATCTGGACAGGATGGCAGCCGATCTGGCGGACCTGGACATCGCCCTGACCACCGTGGCGCCGAACGAGTCGCTCGTCCTGCCGATCGCGCGCCTCAAGGAACACGGCGTGCGGGTCGGGCTGGGCTCGGACGGGGTGCGCGACTCGTGGAGCCCCTTCGGCAATGCCGACATGCTGCACCGCGCCCACCTGCTCGGCTGGGTCACGGACGGCCGTCTCGACGCGGAACTGACGGCTTGTTACGAGGCGGGGACGCACGGTGGCGCCGACGTCATGCAGCTGCCGCGCGCCGATCTGCGCCCCGGCTCCCCCGCCGACTTCATTCTCCTCCGCGGCGAGTGCGTACCGCAGATCGTGGTCGACATGCCCGCGCGGGACATGGTCGTACACCGCGGCCGGGTCGTCGCCCGCGACGGCGAACTGACATAACGCGTACGCGGGCGGCTACCGGGTACGGCGCACTCCTTCGCCGGGCGCGGTGCGGGCCGATGAGAGAATCGGGGGCATGACAGGGTCTGAAGGGTTTGCGCCCGAGTCGGAGCGGGTCACCCGGCAGTTGCGCGACGAGATCATCGACGGTGTCCGCGCGCCGGGCAGCAAGCTGGTCGAACGGGAACTCGCCGCGGAGCTCGGGGTGAGCCGGCTGCCGATCCGGGACGCCCTGAAGGCACTGGTGACCGAGGGGCTGGTGACGCCGCGGCCGCGGACATGGGCCGTGGTGCGGGAGTTCGCGCCGACGGACATCGCCGACCTCGACGAGGTGCGGTCGGCGCTGGAGATGCTGGCGTTCCGGCTCGCCGCCCAGCGCCGTACCCGCGCCGGGCTGGCGAGGCTCCGCGCCGACCTCGACGCGGAGCTGGCGGCGGCGCGCGAGGGCGACGCGGTACGGGCCCGGCGGGCGGCGGCCGATTTCCACGAGACAGTGACCTCGCTGGCCGACAACGAGCTCCTGAACGAACTGGAGCGCACGCTGCGCAGCAGGATGCGCTGGCTGCTGGGGCAGCACGACGACCTCATGGCCATGGCGAAGGAGCACGAGCAGCTCTACGAGGCCCTCGCGGACCGGGACGTGGCGCAGGTCGAGAAGCTGGTGACGCGGCACCTGGCGACCGGCCGCGACGCGGCCGCCGCCCACCGGAACGCGACGCGGGACTGACCGGTTCGCTCGCGAGGTCGCGAAGCACTGAGGCCGCGAGGCACTGAGGCACTGAGGCACTGTGACTGTCGGCCACGCGAGGCGACCGCCCAAATGCGCTTGTCCGCCCTTGCGGCACCGCACTACCGTGCCGAGGTGGATCTCTTCTCACGCTCTTGGGCGGCGTTGCGCACGGCGGTCGCCGAGCTCCCGGACGAGGACTTCGCGCGGCCGTCCGGCTGTACCGGCTGGCTCGTGCGGGACCTGGTGTGCCATCTGGTCATCGACGCCCAAGACGTCCTGATCACCCTCGTGACCCCCGCCGACACAGAACCGACCCGCGACGCGGTGACCTACTGGAACGTCGCCGCAACGCCGCCGACCGGCGACGACCCCCTCGACGCGCTGACCGTCCGGCTGGCCGCCGCGTACGGGGACCCCGGGCTGCTCAAGTTCCATCTCGACGACGTCGGCTCCGCAGCCGGCCGCGCCGCCGAACTCGCCGACCCGGGCCTCCGGGTCAGCACCCAGGACATGGTGCTGACCGCGGGCGACTACCTCACCGCGTACGTACTGGAGTGGACGCTGCACCACCTCGACCTGGTCGCGCACCTCCCCGCCGCGGCGGCGCCGCCGCCCGCCGAGGGGCTCGCCCGGTCCCGCGAGATGCTGGAGAAGATCGCCCGGGCCGCGTTCCCCGCGTCGTTCTCCGACCAGGACGCGCTGCTGATCGGCACTGGACGGCGCGCCCCGACCGACGCGGAGCAGGCCGAACTGGGCGAGCTGGGCGAGCTGGCCGCGAAACTCCCGCTCGTTCTCGGCTGACCGATGGCTGAGTGGCGCCGTCCGGCACCACTTGGCACCACCCGGCGCCATTCCGCTGCCAATCGGCGCCATTTCAGCGCTCCCGACAGCTCATGAGCACACATGGCGCCACAATGACTCAGTACACTTTCCTCGCGTTTCCGCAGGTCAAAGCGAGCACCCTCCAAGCCCAACCCGCACATGGCCCTAACAGGCTTGCGCATGGCGCCGCGATGGTGCCACTATGGCGTCATGGACCTCACCCCGTATGTCGACACCCTCCGCCGTGAACTCGCGGTGGCCGCCGAAGCCGGCGGGGACGATGCCCGCGAGCTGGCCGAGCGGCTCACCGCTCCTCTGGAGTCGGCGACCCGTCTGACCATGCTCAATGTGCTCTCCGCCGCGATGGACGAGATCACCCGCGAGCTCGCCCCCGGCTCGGTCGACGTACGGCTGCGCGGGCTCGACCCCGACTTCGTGGTGACGCTGCCGCCCGCCGGTGGCGAGCCCGCGGAAGCGGCCGCCGCGCCGGCCGAACCGCTCAAGGCGCCGGCCCTCTCGGACAGCGACGAGGGCGGCACCGCACGCGTCAATCTGCGCCTGCCGGCCCATCTCAAGACGCGCGCCGAGGAGGCCGCGAGCCGCGAGGGCCTGTCGGTCAACGCGTGGCTGGTGCGGGCCGTGTCGGCCGCGGTCGACGGCGGTACGCGGCCGCGTACGACGCACAAGGCCCACACCATCGGTCAGAGCATCACGGGCTGGGTGCGCTAGCGGCGCCGCACCCGGCTCTCCCCAAAGAATCAAGCACGGCACCCACACCACGTCCCACCAGCGGGGACGACCCAACGCGTCATGAGGACGGTACAGCCATGCCTTCTTTCGACACTCCCGAACCGATTTCCGCCACCGCATTCGTGGAAGCCGGTTCCATCCGGTTCACCGCGGGCGACCGCCTCGACACGGTCGTCGAGGTGCGGCCCCGCGACCCGAAGCGCGACCCGGACGTACGGGCGGCCGAGCAGACCGAGGTCACGTACGCGAGCGGCGTCCTGACCGTCAGGACGCCCAAGCAACGCTCTCTCTTCGTGCGCACCGGCGTCGTCGACGTGACGGTCGAACTGCCCACGGGCTCCCGCGTCGACATGACCGGCGCCTGGGCCCAGGTGCTCGGCGAGGGCCGGCTCGGCGAGGCCCGCGTGCAGACCTCGTCCGGTGACGTCCGTCTGGAGGCGACCGGGCCGCTGAAGCTGACCGCCTCCCACGGCTCGATCACCGTCGACCGGGTCGAGGGCCCGGCCGAGATCACCACCAGCTCCGGCAGCCTGCGCGTCGGTACCGTCGACGGTTCCGCCGTCCTGAAGAACTCGCACGGCACCACGACCGTCGGCGCCGCGACCGGCGACCTGCGGGTGAGCGGCGCCCACGGCGACATCCACATCGCGCGCGCCGAGGGCTCGGTCGCCGCCACCACCGCCCACGGCGCCCTGCGCGTCGCCGATGTCGCCCGCGGCACCGTCCAGTTGGAGACCTCCCACGGCGCCATCGAGGTCGGCATCCGCGAGGGCACCGCCGCCTGGCTCGACGTCAGCTCCGGCTCCGGGCTGGTGCGCAACACGCTCGCCACGTCCGAAGCCCCGGAGGAGGCCGAGGACACGGTCGAGGTGCGCGCCCGGACCCGCAACGGCAACATCGACGTGCTCCGCGCCAAGGGCTGAGCACTCCCGTTCCACCATCGACTCAACCCACCTATTCCCTCTGCCACTTCAGCCTCTGAACGGGAGGGCGCCATGCCTTCTTCTGTCATGCCCACAACAACATCAACATCAACGCATACGACCTCCCCCGCAGCCGTCTCCGCCGCCGGTCTCCGCAAGTCGTACGGCGACAAGACCGTGCTCGACGGCATCGACCTGCACATCCCGGCCGGGTCCGTGTTCGCGCTGCTCGGGCCGAACGGTGCCGGTAAGACCACCGTCGTCAAGATCCTCTCCACTCTCATCCGTGCCGACGCCGGCGATCTGCACGTCGGCGGCCACGACCTCGCCACCGAGCCGCAGGCGGTACGCGCCGCGATCGGCGTCACCGGCCAGTTCTCCGCCATCGACGGCCTGATCACCGGCGAGGAGAACATGCTCCTCATGGCCGACCTGCACCACCTGTCCCGGCGCGAGGGCCGCCGCACCGCCGCTGAGCTGCTGGAACGCTTCGACCTCAGCGACGCCGCGAAGAGGCCCGCCGCCACCTACTCCGGCGGCATGAAGCGCCGCCTCGACATCGCCATGACCCTGGTCGGCAACCCGCGGATCATCTTCCTCGACGAACCGACCACCGGCCTCGACCCCCGCAGCCGCCACAACATGTGGCAGATCATCCGCGAGCTGGTCACCGACGGCGTCACTGTCTTCCTCACCACCCAGTACCTGGACGAGGCCGACGAGCTCGCCGACCGTATCGCCGTGCTCAACGACGGGAAGATCGCCGCCGAGGGCACCGCCGAGGAGCTGAAGCGGCTCGTCCCGGGCGGGCACGTCCGGCTGCGCTTCACCGACCCGGCCGCGCACCGGTCCGCCGCCGTCGCCCTGCGCGAGGTCACCAGGGACGACGAGGCGCTTGCGCTGCAGATCCCCAGCGACGGCAGCCAGCGCGAGCTGCGCGCCGTCCTCGACCGGCTCGACTCGGCCGGCATCGCGGCCGACGAGCTGACCGTGCACACCCCCGACCTCGACGACGTGTTCTTCGCCCTGACCGGCGACGCCGGCGTCCCCGACCAGCCCGAGGAGAACGTCCGATGAGCTCCCTCTCCCTCGCCGTGCGCGACTCGTCCACGATGCTGCGCCGCAACCTCCTGCACGCCCGGCGCTACCCGTCCCTCACCCTGAACCTGCTGCTCACACCGATCATGCTGTTGTTGCTCTTCGTCTACGTCTTCGGCGACGTGATGAGCGCGGGCATCGGCGGCGGCGGTGCGGACCGCTCCGAGTACATCGCGTATCTCGTTCCGGGCATCCTGCTGATGACCATCGGCGGCACCGTGGTCGGGACCGCGGTGTCCGTCTCCAACGACATGACCGAGGGCATCATCGCCCGCTTCCGCACGATGGCGATCCACCGCGGTTCGGTGCTCGTCGGGCACGTCATCGGCAGTGTGCTGCAGTCGGTCATGAGTGTGGTCCTCGTGGGCGCCGTCGCCGTGGCCATCGGCTTCCGGCCCACGGACGCCACGCCGTTGGAGTGGCTGGCGGCGTTCGGGCTGCTCGTACTCTTCGCCATGGCGCTCACCTGGGTCGCGGTCGGCATGGGCCTGATCAGTCCGAACGCCGAGGCCGCCAGCAACAACGCACTGCCGATGGTCCTGCTGCCGCTCCTCTCCAGCGCCTTCGTGCCGATCGACGCCATGCCCGGCTGGTTCCAGCCGATCGCCGAGTACCAGCCGTTCACGCCCGCCATCGAAACCCTGCGTGGCCTGCTGCTCGGCAGCGAGATCGGCGACAACGGGTGGCTCGCGGTCGGCTGGTGCCTGGGACTCGCGGTGCTCGGTTACTTCTGGTCGACCTCGAAGTTCAACCGCGACCCGAAGTAACCGCCAGGACAGCGCGGGCCGGCCTCGCGCAGCCGTGCTGTCCTACGCCGCCGCTTTCGGCCGCGGCACAATCATGAACTTGTCGCCGCGTGCGCTGTAGACGACCTGCACGTCCTCCCCTGCCGCGTTGCGGCCTGCCGCCTCCGCGTCCAGCCGCGGCAGCGACCGCGGGTCACCCGCGGGCAGCCACCTGGCGATGGTCCGGAGATTCGTCGAGTCGTTCATCGGGTGCCTCGCTGTCCCTGTCCGCCGTGCGAAGGTCTGTGCACCTCATGTTTCCTGCCGGGGTTGCAGAACTCGCTGCAGTGGCCGCTACAGCGCCCCAGGACCCGAGGGCCGAGTGGCCCGGGAATCAGGGTCGGGCCGCGATGGAACTGTTCGCCCCGGCGGAAGAAACCGGCTCGGCGTCCTTGTCGGCGAGGGCGGCGAGTTGGGCGGGAACGGTGTCAGCGGCGGGGACACCGAGGTCGGCATAAAGGCTGGAGGCGGCTTCCCAGTGGCTGCGGGCCCGGTGGAGATCGCCTGTCGTCCGGTGGGTGGCGGCGATGCCCTCGTGCGCGCGGGCCTGCTCGTACCGCTCACCGATCTCCACGGCCTTCGCCAGCGCGTCGGTGTGCCACACGCGCGCCTCCGCCGGCCTGCCACTCGCCCGCAGGGCTTCGCCGAGGCCGTTGAGCGCCTCGACCTCACACGCGCGGTAGCCGGTCTGCCGGGAGAGGTCCAGGGCCTGGCGGTGCTGGTCGACGGCCTGCTGGAAGTGGCCCTGGCGGCAGTTGGCCTGGCCCAAGTGGGACAGCGTGTATGCCTGGCCGTCCCGGTTACCGGTCCTCCGGAAGAGGTCCAGGGCCCGGCGGTGCTGGTCGAGGGCCTGCTGGTACCGGCCCTGCCGGCAGTGGACCAGGCCCAGGTGGGTCAGCGCGTAGGCGCGGCCGTCCCGGTCGCCGAGCTGCTCGAAGAGGTCCCGGGCGCGGCGGTGTTGGTCGGCGGCCCACGCGTAGTGGCCCTGCCGCCAGTGGACGAGGCCCAGGACGAGGTGTGCGTACGCCTGGCCGTACCGGTTGCCGGTTCCCCGGAAGAGGTCCAGCGCTCGGCGGTGTTGGTCGGCGGCCCGCGTGTAGTGGCCCTGCCGCCAGTAGACGAGGCCCAGGTAGGTCAGCGCGGACGCCTGGCCGTCCTGATTGCCGGTCCGCCGGAAGACGTCCAGCGCCTGGCGGTGCTGGTCGATGGCCCGCTGGAAGTGGCCTTGTCGCCAGTAGACGTAGCCCAGGTAGGTCAGCACCTGGGCTTCGCCGTTGTGGTCGCCGTTGTGGCGGGCGGCCTGGTGGGCATGGGTGTGGATGGTCAGTCCTTCGACGTAGTGCCCACCGGTGTCCAGGTAGCGGAACAGTGTGGTGGCCAGTTGCACGGCGTGGCCCTCCCAGCCGCGGCCGGCGGCGTGGGCGCAGACGGCGGCCAGGTTGGCGCGCTCGGCGTCCAGCCAGGCCCGCGCCGCTTCCGGATCGCCGATCGGCGGGGCGGAGGTGGGCGAGGGGGAAGGGGCGGGCGCCGGGCGCTGCTCCACTCGGTGCTGATGGAGGGTGGTCGTCGCGGTGGTGGCGGTGGCCAGGTAGTGGTCGAAGAGCCGGGTCAGCGCGGCGTGCCGGTCGGCGGGTGGGTCGGTGGTGGTGGCCAGTTCGGCGGCGTAGGCGCGCAGCAGGTCGTGCATGGTGTACCGGTGGGGGCCGGTGGGCTGGATGAGGTGGGCGCGGGCCAGCCGGTCGAGCAGGGAACGGACCTGATCGGGAGGGGCGCCGATGAGGGCGGCGGTGGCGTGGCGGTCCCAGTCGGGGCCCGGGTGGAGGGCCAGCAGGCGGAAGGCCCGGGCGGCCTGGGCGGGCAGGCGCTGGTAGGACCAGGAGAACACGGCGCGCACGTCGGTGCTGGGGTCTTCGTCGGCCTGGAGGAAGTCCAGCTGTCGCTCCCGGTCGGCCAGCTCGGCGGCCAGTTCGGCCAGGCTGTGGTGGGGGCGGGCGGCGGCGAGTTCGGCGGTGAGACGCAGCGCGAGAGGCAGCCGCCTGCACCGGTCCGCCAGGGCGACGGCGGCCTGGGGTTCGGCCTCCACCCGGGGGCCGATCAGTTGGTGCAGCAGGGCGTGGGCGTCCTCGGCGGGCAGCAGGTCGAGGTCGAGGCGGTGGGCTCCGTGCAGGGCCACCAGGCCGGGCAGGGCGTCGCGGCTGGTCACGATGGTCGGGCAGGTGGGGGCGCCGGGCAGCAGCGGCCTGATCTGCTCGGGCGTGGCGGCGTTGTCCAGGATGATGAGCATGCGGCGCCCGGCGAGTTCACTGCGGTAACGGGCGGAGCGGTCCGCCACGTCGAGGGGGATGTCCTGGCCGCGCAGCCCGAGGGCGGCCAGCAGGCGGGCGAGCGCCTCTCCGGCGGCCATCGGCTGTTCGGGGTCGTAGCCGCGGAGATTCACGTACAACTGCCCGTCGGGGAACGCCTGCCGTACGCGATGGGCCCAGTGCACCGTCAGCGCGGTCTTGCCCACGCCCGGGGTGCCGGAGACGAGGCAGATCACCGCCGCCGTCGAGGCCGGGTCCTGGGCTGTCAGCTCGTCCAATTGCACCAGTTGCCGCGCGCGGCCGGTGAAGCCTGCGACGTCGCCGGGCAGCAGGCAGGGCACCGGGCCCGGCCGGGGCCGCTGCGGGTCGGGCGGCGCCAGGGCGGGGTCGGCGGTGAGCACCGCCTGTTCCAGGTGCCGCAGGTCCGGGCCGGGCTCGATTCCCAGCTCCTCGGCCAGCAGCGCTCGGGCCTTCCGGTAGGCCGCCAGCGCCTCGGCCTGGCGCCCCGACCGGTACAGGGCCACCATCAACTGTGCGCACATCCGCTCCCGCAGCGGATGTTCGTGCACCAGCCCGGCCAGCTCATCCACCACGGAGGCATGTCGGCCCAGTGCCAGATCGGCCTCGACGCGCTCCTCCAGCACGCTCAGCCGGTGCTCTTCCAGCCGGTCCCGCTCGGCGTCCAGCAGCGGACCGGCCAGGCCCTCGCACAGTCGGCCCCGCCACAGATGAAGCGCACCGTGCAGTGCCTCGGCCGCCGCGTGCCAGTCCCCGGCGGCCCGGGCGGCCCGCCCCCGCTCGACCTGCGCGGTGACGGTCTCCAGGTCCAGTCGGCCGGCCGGTACGGACAGTACGTATCCGCCCTCGGTCCAGGCCAGCAGCCGGGACGGGGCACGAGCCGGCCGGCCGGGCTCCAGCACCCGGCGCAGCCCGGCGGCGTGCCGCTGCAGCAGATTCACCGCGCGTCCCGGGGCCGCCTCCCCCCACACCGCGTCGATGAGCTTCTCCCGCGGCAGCGGCCGATTCGCGTGCAACAGCAACACAGCGAGCACGACGCGTTGTTGGACAGGTCCGGGATTCAGCTCCGCCCCGTTCCGCCACACTCGCAGCGGCCCGAACACCTCGAAACGCAACCCCCCGGGTGTCCTGTGATCGCCCATTTTTGCCTCCCCGTGCGGCAATCCCTCCCAAGCTAGCCCGTACAGCGCCATACGGACACCCGCCCGCGCAAGAGCCTCTCCCCGGCCTCCAACGGCGGGCCCCGTACCCCTCAACCCGCACGTCGTGTCCGCTTTTCAAGCTTCGCCAACGCCTCCGGACGTGAGTACGGTGGGTACGGCACGCCGTCCCCGGGAGGTCCCGGAGGGAAGAGAGGCGGTCGCCCATGTCGCCGAGGTTCGTCCCCTACTCACCGGACATCGAGATGGGGAACCTCGACGGGCTGCCGAAGGAGTACTTCACCGAACTCGACAAGGGAGCCCAGATGACCACGAACCCGGAGAAGCCGAGCCGCCCAGGGCTGAGGTCCGGACGGGTCAGTGAATTCACCCTCTTCTTCACCGTCAAGGCCGGTCACGGAAAACTGATCCGCGAGCTCTTCCAGCAGCCCGGATTCGAGGCACAACGCGAGGAGGTGAGCAAGCGCATCGGCACGCTCCACGACGCGCGATGGGTCCTGTTCGAGAACGACACGCGCCTGTTGTTCGCCACGAACTTCGACGGCGACTGGGACGCCTACATCGACGACTTCGCCTACCAGGTCCCCGGCTTCTTCGATGCCGTCCTGGAACACACCGAGGGCTACCCGGGCATCAAAGACCCCGGCATCAAGGATTACATCGTCGCCCACCAGGCCACCGCCTGCTCGTATTTCCGCACCATCCCCAACGCCACGGTCAAGGACCTCCACAAGGCACTACGCGTCCAAGCGGCGTTCCAGCAACTGCTCGACTCGGCCGGCTGAGTACAGCACGGGGCAGGGCCTAAGAAGCCAGCACCTGCGGAGTCTTCTGCTGGGCACTTTGCGGCGTCCGCCGCTGAGTTCGGCAGTATGCCAAGTGGCCGATGACCGCATCGGCGAGCTGTGGAGTGTCGATGATGTTCAGGTGCCCACAGTCCGGGATGCTGACGGAATCGACATGCCGGCCGGCCGTGGCACTGGAGATCGGCACCACGAGATCGGATGTCGATCCGACGAGCAGCCAGCGGACGCGACCATCACTGTCAATGGGAGGCAAGCCACCCAGGAGCGGGGAGCGGACGCGCATTTGCTTGGCAGCCGGCCCAGGAGCCGCATACGCGAGCGGAGCGCCGCGGTGGGGTGTCGCAATGGTGATGGCGCTCAGCGCATCGGCGTCCGTACCAAGACGCTGCACCGCATAGCGCACCGCAAGCCCGCCGAGGCTGTAGCCGATGAGGTGTACCCCCTGCGTTCCGCTGCGCCGGGCAGCCGCCGACGCCTCCTCCGCGACCAGCTCAGCGACGTCCGGAATGGGCATCCTCAGCGAGTTGTACCGCAGGCAACTGGTGCGGTGATAACCGCTTTGCCGCAGCCGCCTCACCAGCGACCCCCAACACCCTTCAGCGGAGAGATAACCCGGAACGAGCACGATCGGCGTTTCCTGGCCGCCCTCCCGCCACGACGAGCGGGGAATGTCCGGCCCGCCCGGGAGCTCGGGGCTCACGCGCCGCCGCGATGCGGCTTTCAGCGTGGTCTTGAAGGCCGCCGCCAGTGCCGTCACCGCCGCTTCGACCGGCACCGATGGCGCGGCACGCGCGTCTTCGTTCGGTAGCCTCTCCACTGTCATGCCGACCGCCTCGCCTATCCGGTTCCCAGGTTTGCCGTTCACCGCAATGGGCAAGATTTCCGCACAACGCGCCATTTTTTACTCAGCTCGCCCTGACAACTGACGGAAGCACTGTGCTGCGGCGGATCTCATCGTGCTCTCGTGTGTTGCAGGGTTCGCTGCAGTCGCCACTGCAGCGACCAGTGCAGCGAGAACTGCAGACCGGGACGACACGATGGCGTCTGCACGCGCTCGCAGCGGCCCACCAGCGGGCCCTGCCGAGCGTGCCCACTGGACGGGGGAGCCAGGACACCATGACCGATTCCAGCGATTTCTCGACGGCTGCCAAGGCCGAAGCGCTCCCCCTCGTCACCGACCGGGAAGAGGAAGCCGCGAGTCGGCCGCCGGACCGCGCGGCGGACGCAGCAGACCTCTCGGCGGAGCGCCGGGCGCTGCTGCTGACCTACGAACTCGTCCTTGACGCGAGCGAAGCGCTGTCCCGGCATGGCGTGCCCGGACAGCGCCCGGCGGAGCTGAAAGCCGCGGCGGCCCGCATCGACACCCTGGACGAGGCCCTGAGCGCGATCCGGGAAATCGGACGATTGGCGACGGCGGTCATCGCTGCTCAGGCATAGCCGCTGTTCAGCTCTGTACCGCGGTGTGGCGCTCCGCTGCCGCGGTCGTCAGTACCAAGTCGACATCGACCGGGCGGTCTTCGCCGGGGTGGACGGCCGCCGAGGCGCGCGGGGCGTGACCGGCGACCATGGCGGCCAGTACGTAGGCGCCGCCGTCCGGGACGGCGACCGCGTAACGGCCGTCGTGGTCCGTGAGCGCGGTACCGGCCCGGCGCCCGCGCGGGTCGATCACCGCCACCCTGGCGCGGGCGACGGGTACACCGGCCGGGTCCAGGACACGCCCCCGGAACCCGGCACGGGGCGCCGGGACCGCCGGGGTCGCCGGGACCGCCGGTACCGCCCGGGTGTTCCGCTCCGGCACGGCTTCGTCCGCACTGCTGGCCAGCAGCTGCGGCGCGGACATCTTCCTGCCGCGCGGCAGGAAGACCGCGAGCAGCAGACCGAGGGCGACCGCCGCGGTGGCGATGAGGAATGAGATGCGGAAGCCCTGCATGGTGGGTACCGTCACCGCGCCCACGTGATCGGCGGTATTGGCGAGGACCATGCCGATGACGGCGCTCGACACCGACGTGCCGATCGACCGCATGAGGGTGTTGAGCCCGTTGGCCGCGCCCGTCTCGGACGGGTCGACGGCCCCGTTGATCAGGGCGGGGAGGGAGGAGTAGGCGAGGCCGATGCCCGCGCCGACGATCACCGAGATGACGATGGTCTGCCAAGCGGCGCTCATCAGGCCGAGCCCCGCGCCGTAGCCGACCGCGATGATCAGCATGCCGACCATGAGGGTGAGCTTCGGACCGTACCGCGCCGACAGCCGGGCGTAGACGGGCGCGGTGAACATCATCGTCAGCCCCAGCGGCGCCACGCACAGCCCCGCGACGACCATGGACTGGCCCAGGCCGTATCCGGTGGCGGTGGGCAGCTGGAGCAGCTGCGGCAGGACGAGCGAGATCGCGTAGAACGCGACGCCGACCGTGATCGAGGCGAGGTTGGTGAGCAGTACCTCGCGGCGCGCGGTGGTGCGCAGGTCGACCAGCGGGGCCGTCATGCGCAGTTCCATCAGACCCCACAGAACGAGCACGACCAGCGCGGCGGCGAAGAGCCCGAGCGTCGTGCCCGAACCCCAGCCCCAGTCGCTGCCCTTGGTGATCGGCAGCAGGAACAGGACAAGACCGAGGGAGAGTCCGAGCGCGCCGACGACGTCGAAGCGGCCCTCGGCCCGGACACCGCTTTCCGGCACGACCGCCAGCGTGAGCAGGATCGATACGACGCCCAGGCCCGCGGCGCCGAAGAACAGCGCGTGCCAGTCCGCGTGCTGGGCGATCAGGGCGGCGACCGGCAACGCGAGTCCGCCGCCGACGCCTATGGAGGAGCTCATCAGGGCCATGGCCGAGCCCAGCTTCTCGCGGGGCAGTTCATCGCGCATCAGCCCGATGCCGAGCGGGATGGCGCCCATGGCGAAGCCCTGGAGCGCACGGCCGACGATCATCACGAGGAGTTCGCTGGTGAACCCGCAGATCAGCGAGCCCACGACCATGACCGCGAGGCTGGTGACCAGCATGCGGCGTTTGCCGTACAGGTCGCCGAGCCGGCCCATGATCGGGGTGGCGACGGCGCCGGCGAGCAGGGTCGACGTCATGACCCAGGTGGCGTTCGTCGGCGCGGTGTTCAGGAGGGTGGGCAGATCCTTGATGACCGGCACGAGCAGCGTCTGCATCACCGCGACCGCGATGCCGGCGAAGGCGAGGACGAGGACGACTCCGCGGGTGCGTGGATGGGCCGTCGTCTGGGGCATTGCCTGGGACCTCCGGAAGCGGGAAGAGTGGCGGGCTCGCCGAGTACGCATCGGTGAGTGCGCCGATGAGCGTGTGCCGTACGTGCGGAGAGAACTTGCCCACTCGGGTGGGTATTCCGAGGAACATCGTACGACGGGAACTCTTCACCAATTCCTTACGTTGCCGGAGCCGAGGCTCCGCCACCGGGCGGCGGGTCCTGCGGCCGAGGCCGCAGCACGAAATCCTGGTGGGCGAGGCTCCCGTACTTGATGTACACCCGCTTGATGGACGGGATGCGGCGCGGCCCGCCGGCGATGACGTTGATGAAGCCCTCCGGGAGCCCGGTCAGCTTGTACTCGCCGTGTTCGTCGGTCCGCGTGCGCGTCAGCTGCCGTCCGTCGGTGGTGGTCACGGTGATCAGTACACCGTGCAGCGGTTGCGACCGGGTGTCCCGGATGCGGCCGGCCAGCAACGGCTCGGAGGCCCCGATGTAGTGGGTGGACGTGCGTACCGGCATCGGGTGCGGCATCTCCAGCGCCGGGTCCTCCACCGCCTCCTCCAGGTCGGACGCGGTCAGCTCTTCGTCCCCGCCGGAGCGCGCCACGTTCACCCGGTGCCGTTCCCAGAAGAACCCGATGCAGATGAGCACGGCGCCGACGGCGATCCAGATACTCAGCGCCAGCAGCGGACGGAAGAGCTGCGCGCCGCCGAAGTACATCTCGTTGCGCATCGCGTCGACCAGATTGCCCAGCGGCATGTACGGGTGCAGCCAGCGGAAGAAGGACGGCACCATCGCGACCGGGATCGCCCCGTCGCTGGCCGGCATGGACAGCAGCACGAAGACGACGATGGCGACCCCGGGGAAGAACTGCCGCACGAACGGCACCAGCCCGTAGCAGGTCAGCGAGACCGCCAGGCTCAGCATGAACATGTAGAGCAGGCAGACCGGCCGGTCCACGATGCAGTCCATCGCGAGCGCGATGTAGAAGGCGGCCACGGCCATCACGGCACCGGAGACGACGAAGGTGACGACCTTCTTCCAGCGGCTGAGGCCGGTGGCCCGCAGCATCATCATCACCATGATGTACGAGGGGATGGTGAGCCCGAGGCAGAGGTAGAAGAGGCTGGTGCCCATCGCGTCCTTGGGCGCGGTGGGCGCGAGCTCGACCTGCTTGAGCCGGGCGCCGCCCCGCTCGGCGATCGGTGTGAACACCTGCTGCAGCACGGCCTCGATCTCGAAGCCGCCGGCCTTCGCGGTGTACAGGGCGGGGTGGGCCGGGTCGGGGAGGTACCCGCCGGCGGCACGGCGGTCCTTCACCGCGCGCCGGAGGGCGGCGTCACCGCCGGATACGGGCTTCACCTCGAACCCGCCCGGGACGACGTGGTCGAGCGTCTTCTGCACTTGGGCCGCCGCCGGGGCGGGGACGGCCACCCGGATGTTGTGCGGGGTGGGGTTGTGGAAGGCGAGCAGGTAGCAGAAGAGGAAGCCGAAGAAGAAGAGCGCCGGGAACCAGAGGCTGCTGACGATCACCTTCGCCGTGTGCGTCCACCGCGGGCGCGGTTCGCCGTCGGCCGGTGCCGCGTCCTCTTGCTGTGTTTCGGACATGCCGCACCCTTCCCTGACCGTGCCCTTCCCTGACCCTGGGAGATCTCCCCCGCCCCGGCCCTGCACACCTGCTTTGCTGCACTCGGCCCAGCAGGTTGGCCCGCGCGTGGTAGGGGCTGCGCGTGGAGGTGCTGCACCCGGGGCAGGAAGTCGTCGCGCTCACCACACCCGCCTCGACACGAACTCGGACGACACAATGCAGGAGAACAACGCGACTCGGGGGTTTGCCGAGGTCGTGGGGAAAATACCCGCTCCCGGGCTCGTGCTGGGCGGCGTGTGCGGGATCCAGTTCGGCGCGGCCTTCGCGCCTCAGGTGTATCCGCAGGTGGGTGCGGCGGGCGTGGTGTTCCTGCGGTTGCTGATTGCGGGGGTACTTCTGTGTCTGCTGTGGCGCCCGCGGCGGCAGGCGTTGCATTCGGTGAAGGGCGCCTGGGGAACGGTGATCGGCGCCGGGGCCTTGTTGGCGGGACACCACCTCGCGTTCTACGAGGCGGTGAACCACATTCCCCTGGGGGCCGTGGCCACGATCGAATTCCTCGGCCCGTTCGCCATCGCCCTGGCCGGATCACGACGGGCGGTCGACCTGGTGCCCGCATGTCTGGCGGCCGGCGGCGTCCTCCTGCTCAGCGGGGGCGGCGTCCCTCTTGAGGCGGGCGGTCTCACCCTGGCCGCGGTGGCGGCGTGCTGCTGGGCCGGGTACATCCTCGTCTCCTCCCGCATGGCACGACGCCTCAGCGGCGGCCAGGGCCTTGCACTGGCGGTGCTGTGGGCGGCGCTGCTGAGCGCCCCGTACGGCATCGCTCACGCCGGTCGTGCGCTGCTGGACCCCCATGTGCTGTGGGTGGCCGCGGTGGTGGCGGTGGCGTCCAGCGTGCTGCCGTACTCGTGCAACCTGGAGGCACTGCGTCGGATCCCGCCGCGCGTGTTCGGCGTACTGACGAGCCTGGAGCCGGCCGTTGGCGCGCTGTTCGGACTCCTCATCCTCGGGCAGCGGCTCGCGTGGCCGCAGTGGCTCGGCATCGCCGCGGTCGCCTGCGCCTCCGTCGCTGCCACGTTCCTGCGGGCCGGGGAACGATCGAGCGCACGAGGACGCTCGCGCCGGGAGGACAGGGCGGCCCGGAGCGCTGACCGTCAGCTGTGCCGGGAGCTGCGGAGCAAGTGAGTGGCTGTGCCGGCGGCCAGGAGGGCGACGCAGGCGGTGAAGGTCAGGCCCGCGGTGCGGAGGCCGAGGGCGAGGGTGAGGGCGCCGACACCGACGACCGGGAGGGAGATTCCGGTGTAGGCGACGACGAAGAAGGTGGAGATCGTGCCGCCGCGGTGTTCGGCGGGCGCTGCGGCCGCGACGGACGTGAGAGCGGCGCGGAAGGCGAGGCCCTGGCCGAGGCCGCCGCACAGGGCGCCGGCGACCAGTACCGGCAGGGATTCGACGGCGAGGGACGTGGCGACGAGGGCGAGGCCCAGCACGAGGACGAGGCAGCCGGCCGGGAGCGCCCGGCGTGCGCCCAGTTTCTCCGTAAGGGACTGTCCCGCCGTCGAGCCCAGGAAGACGGAGAAGACGACGGCGCCCGAGACCGCCAGGTTGGCCACGCCGAGGGTCTGGGACACGAAGCTCGGTGCCACCGCGGTGAACAGGCCGAGGAGCGAGAAACCGGCGAAGGCGGCGAGGGCCGAGGGGGCGAACACGCCGCGTACCTCGGGGGGTACGACCACGCCCTGCGGCCGGAGGCCCGGCCACCGCTCCGGCCGGTCGACGGTCTCGGGCAGGAGGAGGACCAGTACGCACGCCACCGCGATGAGTGCGAGGTGCGTCAGGTACGGCAGGGCGAGCGGCCAGGGGGCGTACTGGGCCAGGAGCCCGGCGAGCAGCGGGCCGCAGCCGAGGCCGCCCATGTTGGCGGCGGCCGCGGCGAAGCCGGCGCGCGACTTGCGTTCGGGCGGCGCCAGTTCCAGTACCGCCGCCGTGGCCGCGCCGCTGAAGAGCCCGGCCGAGAAGCCGGAGAGGAGCCGGCCCGCGAAGAGGAAGGGCAGGCCGCCCACGGACGGGAAACCGGACAGGAAGTCGGACAGGAAGCAGACCGCGCTGAGCGCCGAGAAGGCCAGCGCCGTCAGGAGTACGGGGCGGCGGCCGACGCGGTCGGAGTAGTTGCCCGCGAGCAGCAGTACGGCGATGACGCCGAGCGCGTAGACGGCGAAGACCACCGTCACCATCAGCTCCGAGAAGCCCAGCTCTTTGCGGTAGAGGCCGTACAGCGGGGTGGGGAGCGTGGTGCCCGCCATGCCCACGGCGAACACCGCCGCTGCTGCGG
Source organism: Streptomyces sp. NPDC000151 (assembly GCF_040301705.1). Taxonomy (NCBI): domain Bacteria; kingdom Bacillati; phylum Actinomycetota; class Actinomycetes; order Kitasatosporales; family Streptomycetaceae; genus Streptomyces; species Streptomyces sp. NPDC000151. The sequence continues at coordinate 19,003 of NZ_JBEPFC010000074.1, forward strand.
AGTACCCCGGGCGCCGGCCCGTCTCATGACGAACGATCATGTCCCCACGGTACGAGCCGGCCCCGCCTCACGGGGTCAAGCGGCCGCACCCGTGGCCGCCGCCGCGTCCGCCGCGAGGCGGGAGAGGTCCGGGAGCGCGTGGGAGCGGCGTTGGAGGGACTGGGCGCGGGAGCGGTAGGAGCGGTCCTCCAGTACGGCGCGTACGGCCGCGGTCAGCGACTCGCGCGTGACGTCCTGGACGTCGATCCGGCGGCCCGCGCCGATCTCCCGCAGCCGGGCGGCGTTGTACGACTGCTCGGCGAAGAGCGGTACGGCGACCATGGGGACGCCTGCCGCCAGCGCCTCCCGGGTCCCGTTGAAGCCGGCGTGCGTGAGGAACGCGTCGCTGGACCGCAGGAGCAGTTCCTGCTGGACGAACGAGGTGAGGTGGACGTTGTCGGCGCGGGCGCCCGTCCACTCCCGGGGGTCGGTGCCCGCGCCGAGCGCGACGACGCCGGTGACCGGAAGGTCCCCGAGCGTCTCGATGATGGTGTCGAGCAGGGGAAGGACTCCGCCGCCGGGGAACTGGGTCGCGTTGGAGCCCAGTGTGGCGAGGACGAGCGGGCGGTCGGCGGGGAGCCCGGCGATCTCGGGGTCGAGGGGCGCTTCGCCGGCGGGGGCTGGCAGCCGGTAGTAGTGGGCGTTCGGCAGGCGGCTCGCCTCGGGGTAGAACTCCTCCGGTACGACGCCGGCCCGGAAGGCACGGAAGACGTGCCAGGGGTCGTCGATCGGGTCGAGGCCCAGGTCGGCGCGGTGCTTGTTGAGCTGCTCGGTGACGGCGGGGTGGGCGTAGGGCGCGAGCGGCGCGATGTCCAGCGCGCCGTGCGGGATGCCGAGCCGTTCGCCCGCCAAGTAGCCGCCGAACTCGGTGGATTCGTGCAGGATCAGGTCGGGGCGCCAGTCCTGTGCCACGTCGACGATGTCGCGCGCCGAGGGCCCTGCCAGCTGCCCGACGAAGGCGGATGCGAAGAACTGCGGGTCCAACTCGATGGTGACGGAGCCGAATTGGCGCATGACCGCGGGCGGACGGATGTCGCCGCGCTGCAGTACGTCCCCCAGCCCCTCGACGTTCGGCAGCCGCAGCGCGGTCAGCCCGCGCTTCTCGATGTGCTCCGCGACGGCGTTCCCGGTGGCGACGGCCACCTCGTGGCCCGCCTGCCGGGCGCTCTCGGCCGCCGGCAGCACCAGCGGTGCGAGGTGCGAGTAGCTCGCCTGGGCGGTGAACAGGATGCGCATGGTGCTTCGCTCCCTCGGCGCCGCGCGGCCGGCACTGGGGGCGCGCAGCTGGGACTCAGGAAAATCAACGACTGTTGAAACAGCGTATCCGTCCGGTTTCCGCGCCATCCGGGCGGGGCGGGAGTGGAGGGAGGGACCGCACGGCGTGCGGGGCACGTGCGCGCCGGGCGCGCTCACGGAGCGTCATGCGGCCCCACGAGTGCACTTGGGCACCGGAGGGCGCAGCACGATACCGCCGCAGTGACGGATGCGTCACCAAATTCCCGCGAACCGTGTTCCGTTGCGGGTAAGACAGGCATCTTGGGCGTATGTCGCAGAATTTACCCAAGGCACGCAACGTGCCCCTGCCGACGCGCACCTGGTCCCCGTCACGGAAAGTGTCACCGGGCGACCGGCCCGCCACCACACCCGACCACACCGCACCCGACCAACTGTCACCGCCGACCGCACGTGCCAGCACTCCCCGGCTGATCGGCGTCGACCTCGCCCGCGGCCTCGCGGTACTGGGCATGTTCGCCGCCCACGTGGGCCCCGATCCGTCGGACGGCGGCCCCGTGGGCTTTCTCATGGAGTTCGCGCGCGGCCGCTCGTCCGCCCTCTTCGCGCTGCTCGCCGGTTTCTCGATCGTGCTCATCACCGGCCGCCCCGAGCCCCGTACCGGGCGCGCGGGCCGGCAGGCGGTCACGCGGGTGCTGATCCGCGCCGTCGTCCTGCTGGCGCTGGGGACGGCACTGACCGCGCTGGACACCTCGATCGACGTGATCCTCGCCTACTACGCGCTGGCGTTCGTCGTGGTTCTCCCCCTGTACCGACTCAAGGCGGGGGCGCTCGCCTTCATCGCCGCGGGGACCGCGCTGGTACTCCCCCAGGACCTCTTCCTGGTCAAGGTCTCGCTGGATCAAGGCAGTTGGGGCGACATGGTGATCGCCCACGACCCGCTGTCCGGGCTCGGTGACACGGACGGCGTCATCGATCTGCTGTTCACCGGCGCGTATCCGGTGCTCACCTGGGTCCCGTTCCTGATCGCGGGCATGGCGGTGGCCCGGCTCGACCTCGCCGATTCGGTGGTCCGCATCCGGCTCGCCTGTACCGGTGCCGCGCTCGCGGTCCTCGGTTACGGGGGCTCGTGGCTGGCCCTGCACCTGGTCCCGAACGCGTACGCCGCCGTCGCCGCCGGTTCGGACGGCGACTCGCCGGGGTCGGCCTGGTGGTCCGACACCGTCGGCGACCCCACCCACCTCTTCCGGGAGTGGCTGCTGGTGGCCGCGCCGCACAGTCAGACGACCCCGTCGATCCTGGGCAACACCGGCGTCGCCCTGCTCGTACTGGCCGGGTGCACGATCGCCCTGGACCGGCTGCCGCGCTTCCGGCGGGTGGCCACGCCGGTCATCGCCGTCGGTGCGATGTCCCTGTCCGCCTATGCGCTGCACATCGTGGCCATCTGGGCGCTGGACACGGACGACATGCCCGACTCCACCGACCCGGTGGTGCTGCTCGGCTTCACCGTGGGCGTGCTGGTGCTGGCCTTCGTATGGAAGCGGCTGTTCCGGCGCGGACCACTGGAGTACCTGCTGTACCTGATCACCCGGCCGGCGCGCTTCATCAAGTAAGCGCCTTGTCCAGGCAGCGGACCCAGGGCAGCGGGAGCCCACCGGCGGCAGGATCAGGTGAGCAGATGCGGCAGCAGGGTCAGGAAGTCGTCGGTCGCGTCGGCGGCGCCCAGCGCGCCGAGCGCCGGGAGGGCCGCGAGGCCGGCGAAGGCCACGGCGAGGACGCGGGTGGTACTCGGCGGGGCGGCCTGGAGCGCCGCGACGCGGCGGCTGATGGCGAGGCCGGAGAAGCGCAGCGCGCAGCCCGTGCCGCCGCCCCGGTGCGCGAGGAGCGCGGCGCGGGCGAGGGCACGCGCCACGTCGCGGCGGTCGCCGGTGCGGTCGGCGGCGTGTTCGTCGGCCCAGCGCTCCAGGAGGAAGGCGACGGCGTCGCGCACCGGGGCGAGCAGCGGGTTCAGCGCTGCGGCGACGTCGACGAGCAGGCGGAGGCGGGCGTGCCGGTGCCGCAGGTGGCCGCGTTCGTGCGCGAGGAGGACCTGACGTTCGTCCGCGTCGAGCCCCGCCAGCATCCCGGAGGTGACGAAGATCCGCCCCGGGCGCCCCGGGATGGCGAACGCCCGCGGGTCCGGCGAGGCGGCGACGATCAGCTCGGTGTCCGCGTCATGGGCCGCGTCGATCCGCCGCAGCGCCTCCCGGGTCCTGCGGTGCGTACGGAGGGTGCGGTACAGCCGGACGAGGCCGGCGGTCAGCCCGGCGAGCGCGGCGAGCGCGATGGCCTCGGGCACGGGGTCGGCGATGTGCAGGCCGTGCGGGCGGGGCGCGGCCCCGCCCGGCGGCGGGTCGCCGACGAGGGTCGCGGCGAGGAGCAGCAGCGCCCAGGTGGAGGCGGCGGCGGTGACCGCGGCGGCGCAGGTGAGGACGCGCGCCGCGGTGGCGGGCACGAGGCGGCGCGCCAGGGCCGGACCGGCCGTCGCCAGGAGGAGCGAGAGCACGAGGGGGACGTAGACGTCGATCCTCACCGGCCGCGGTCCTCCGCCAGGAACTGCCGCAGCGCGGCCTCCTCCTCACCGCTGAGCCCGGTGACGAACTGCTGCAGGGCCGCGATCGGGTCGGGCCCCTTGTCCAGGGCCTGGTGCATGACCTCGGCGGTCAGCTCGGCGGCGTTCTTGGCCGGCCGGTAGGCGCCGCGCCGGCCTTCCGCATCCCGTACGACCAGCGCCTTGTCGTGCAGCCGCTTGAGGATCGTGTGGATGGTGTTGTACGCGAGATCGCCGCCGATCTCGGCATGCACCTCCGCCGGGGTCAGCGGCGCCTCGGTCGCCCACAGGGCGGCCAGGACCTCGCTCTCCAGCGTGCCGGCGCTGCGTCGCTCCCCTCTGCCACGAGGGTTTCTGCCTACCATGGCAACACCCTACAGCCCGTAGGGCGCACGGGCACCGGTCGGTTCTCCCGTCCTCATGTCCGCACGGACACCGGTCGGCTCCCCCGGCCTCATGCGCCCCTCCGCGGCTTCTGCGCGAGGAGGACCGTGAGGAGCGCCTCCCAGCGGGCGCGGACGCGGGCCGGGGTGTAGCGGCGGGCGGACTCGGCGGCGTGCCCGCCGAGCTTCTTGCGCAGGGCGTCGTCCTCGACGAGGCGGGTGAGCGCGGCGGTCAGCCCCGGGGTGTCCCCCAGCGGTACGAGCAGGCCGTCCTGGCCGTCGGTGATGATCTCGCGGGGGCCGTGCGGGCAGTCGAAGCTGACCGGCGGGACGCCGTGGCTCATCGCCTCGGCCAGCACCATGCCGAACCCTTCGCGCCGGGAGGCGAGGGCGAAGACGGCGGCCTTGGCCAGTTCCCGGTCGAACTCCTGGGTGGTGCCCATCAGGTAGACGTGGTTGTAGAGGTGCCGGTCGTGGATCAGCGTCCGCAGGCGGTCGCGTTCGGGACCCGCGCCGTAGATGCGCAGCTGCCATTCGGGGTGCGCGCGGGCGATGGGCTCGAACGCCTTGATGAGGGTCGCGAAGCCCTTGCCCTTGACGAGCCGGCCGGCGGAGACGACGAGCGGCCGGTCGAGCCCTGCACGCGCCGGGGCCTCCTCGGAGAGCGGGTTGGGGATGCATTCGACGCGGACGCCGCTGTCCCCGAGCCGCCGCAGGTAGGCGTCCTCGTCGGCCGCGGTCAGTACGGTCACCGCGTCCAGCCGCCGGTACCAGCGCCCGATCTCCCGCGCGAGGTCCGGCTTGTGGTGGGAGTAGTGCAGGTGCTCCTGGCCGACCCGGACGACGGACTTGGGCGTGAAGCGGGCGGAGAGGAGGTTCAGGCCGGGCCGGGTGGTGATCAGTACGCCGTCGTGCAGCGAGCGCAGGTAGCGCACGATGCGCCGGTCGGTGAGGCGGCTGAACCGGTCGAAGCGGACCTCGGACTCGGGGACGAGCCGGCTGGGGCGGTGCTGCCGGCGGTACGTCAGCGGGCGCGTCCAGCGGGACGGCGGACGCGTGCCGTCGACCAGGGCCCGCAGCCGCACCTTCGGGTGCAGCGCGAAGCGGGGCTCGGCGCGGTGCCGGTGGACGCTCACCACCTCGACGTCGTGCCCGGCCTCGGCGAGGGCGTTCGCCTGGTTGACGACGGTGCGGACGGTGCCGCCGACGGCATAGGCGTTGAGCAGCAGGAAGCGGATCCTCACCGGGATTCCTCCCGTCGGCAGGTGATCGAGAGGTTGTCCTGGACGGTGTAGTACGGCTCGATCCGCAGGCCGCCGGCGCGCTGGGCCGGGTACGTGAAGATCTTCTTCTTGCCGGGCACGTCGTCCAGGTGGCGCCCCAGCCGGAGCGCGTCGTCACGGCCGTCCGGCACCAGGTACAGGTCCCAGACCCGGTCGCCTTCCGGGGTGGCGGAGGCGAGCGCGTCCAGCGGTACGGACACCTCGAAGCGGCCGTCCCGCTCCTCCGCCGCGAGGCGCAGTTCCGTACCGGCCGCGTCGCGCACCCGGGCCACCAGCGTGCCCGCGCCCGTGGCCGCGCCCACGACGTGCCCGAGGACTCGGATCCGGCCGTCGCGTGGCCAGACCTCGGCCACTTCGGCGTGCGCGGGGGCGATGCGGTCGGGCTGGTCGTGCATGACGCGCTCCTCCTGCAGCTGATCCGACAACCTGTAGGGTCACGATCCGAAACCCTACAGGATGTAGTACGGGATACGGGAAACGCGGGGCCGGGGCGCGGGACGGAGTGACGCGGTGCTGGGGCGCGGGAGGGAGTGACGCGGGACGGAGTGCGGCGCGCGGGCCCCGAGCGGCGCATACGATCCGCGTGGTCCGTGCGCTCCGCAGGGACCCCCAACGGCCGTACGGCCCGGCCCAGCGACGGAGGAACCACCCGCCATGCCCCACGCATCCGGCCCGCTCGACGAGTTGGACCGCAAGATCATCTCGGCCCTGACCGAGAACGCCAGGACCAGCTTCGCCGAGATCGGCTCGGCCATCGGCCTGTCGGCCACCGCGGTCAAGCGCCGGGTGGACCGGATGCGCGAGACCGGCGTGATCACCGGCTTCACCGCCACGGTCCGGCCCGCCGCGCTCGGCTGGCGCACCGAGGCGTACATCGAGGTGTACTGCGACGGCGCGGCCCCGCCCCGCCGCATCGCCGAGGTCGTCCGCAAGTACCCGGAGATCACCGCCGCCATGACGGTATCCGGCGGCGCCGACGCGCTGCTGCACGTCCGCGCGACCGACGTGGAGCACTTCGAGGAGGTGCTGGAACGCATCCGCACCGAGTCCTTCATCCGCAAGACGATCAGCTACATGGTCCTCTCGCACCTCATCCCGGACAGCCCGGAGGCCGGCGCCGGCTCGTCCGCGGTACAGGGCTACGGCCCCGACTCCCCCGCGGACTCCGCCCGCCCCGCGGGGAACACCGGCCTCATCTGATCCAACGACGCAGCAACCCTGCGCCGACTGCCTTTTCTACGCACGTTCACTGCGCCGGTGCGCAGCGTTCCGGCCTTGTCCGGCACAGCCACGGCTTCCTACCGTTGAGGGCATCCCCTGCGTCACCTCTCAGTGACCCCGCGTCACTCGGGGGACGCCCCCTGCCCGTCCGCGGAATCGGAGGACCCCGCCGTGCCCGAACCCGTGTCCGTACCGGCACCCGTGCGCGAGCCCGTGAGCGATGCGGCGCTGCGTACGATCGTGCGCCCGCCCCGTGTGCCGCGCCCGCGGCGCTTCCTGCTCTGCGAGCCGCGGTACTTCGATGTGCGGTACGCCATCAATCCCTGGATGAGCGACGCCGCGCCGGTCGACACCGCGCTGGCCCAGCGCCAGTGGGCGGCCCTGGTCCAGGCGTACCGCGACCACGGCCACACGGTGGAGACCGTGCCGCCGGTGGCCGGGCTGCCGGACATGGTGTTCGCGGCGAACTCGGCGCTCGTCGTGGGAGGACGCGTGTTCGGCGCGCGCTTCCACGCGCCGCAGCGCCGCCCGGAGTCCGTCGCGTACGAGAGGTGGTTCCGGGCCGCCGGGTTCGACGTGCACGCGCCGGAGGCGGTGTGCGAGGGCGAGGGCGACCTCGTGCCGGTCGGCGGCTACGTCCTGGCCGGTACGGGCTTCCGCACGACACGGGAGGCGCACCGAGAGGTACAGGAGTTCCTCGGCGTGCCGACGATCGGCCTGCAGCTGGTGGACCCGTACTTCTACCACCTCGACACCGCCCTCTTCCCGCTCGACGACACCAACATCGCGTACTACCCGGAGGCGTTCTCGCCCGGCAGCCGTGAGGTGCTGCGGCGGCTGTTCCCGGACGCGCTGCTCGCCACCCGGGACGACGCGCTGGCGTTCGGCCTCAATTCCGTCTCCGACGGGTGTCACGTCTTCGTCGCCCCGCAGGCTGAGGGGATCGTTGAACAACTCGCCCGTCACGGTTACGTTCCTGTCCCCGTCGACCTGTCGGAGTTCCACAAGGCCGGCGGCGGCATCAAATGCTGCACCCAGGAGGTCCGCTCATGACCGCGCCCATCCGCCTCTCGTCCTCCGCCGCGGCCGGCCCCGTGCCGCAGCCCTCCGCATCGGACGCCCGCTCCTCGGCGGAGCTGATCCGCGCGGAAGGGCCCGTCCTCGCGCACAACTACCACCCGCTCCCGGTGGTCGTGGCGCGCGCCGAGGGCGTCTGGGTCGAGGACGTCGAGGGCCGCCGGTACCTCGACATGCTCGCCGGCTACTCGGCGCTGAACTTCGGCCACCGCCACCCGGCGCTCGTCGAGGCCGCGCACCGCCAGCTCGACCAGGTCACCCTCACCTCGCGCGCCTTCCACAACGACCGGCTCGCCGGCTTCGCCGAGGGCCTGGCCGCGCTCACCGGCATGGACATGGTCCTGCCGATGAACACGGGCGCCGAGGCCGTGGAGAGCGGCATCAAGGTCGCCCGCAAGTGGGCGTACGACGTCAAGGGCGTGGCTCCGGACCAGGCCACGATCGTCGTCGCCGCCGACAACTTCCACGGCCGCACGACCACGCTCGTCAGCTTCTCCACCGACCCCGTGGCGCGCGCCGGCTACGGCCCCTACACGCCCGGCTTCCGCGTCGTCCCGTACAACGACCTCGCCGCCCTCGAAGCGGCCGTGGACGAGACCACGGCGGCCGTGCTCATCGAGCCGATCCAGGGCGAGGCCGGCGTCCTCATCCCGGACGACGGCTACCTGACCGGCGTCCGCGAGCTGACCCGGCGGGCCGGCTGCCTGTTCATCGCCGACGAGATCCAGTCCGGGCTCGGGCGCACGGGCCGCACGCTGGCCGTCGAGCACGAATCCGTCGTCCCGGACGTGCTGCTGCTCGGCAAGGCGCTCGGCGGCGGCATCGTCCCGGTCTCCGCCGTAGTGGCCCGCCGGGACGTGCTGGAGGTGCTGCACCCGGGCGAGCACGGCTCCACGTTCGGCGGCAACCCGCTGGCCGCCGCGGTCGGTTCGGCCGTCATCGACCTGCTGGCCACCGGCGAGTACCAGCGCCGGGCGGCCGAGCTGGGCGAGGTACTGCGCGCCGGCCTCGCCGGCCTGACCGGCAAGGGCGTCACCGGCTTCCGGGCCCGCGGCCTGTGGGCGGGCGTCGACGTCGACCCCGCGCTGGGCACGGGGCGCGAGATCAGCGAGCGCCTCATGCGGGAAGGCGTCCTGGTCAAGGACACCCACGGCTCCACTGTGCGGCTCGCCCCGCCGCTGACCATCACGGAGGACGAACTGTCGTCGGCGATCGAAGCGCTGGGGCGGGTGCTGGGCGAGTAGCGCATACTCATGCAGTCCTGCACAACAAAATAGCTGGACACTTTGCAACCTTGTCCGCAACTCTATTCCGCATGACACATACTGATTCACATTCAGCTGCGGATGCGGGCGAGCTCAGCTGGCCCGTCGGGTTCCGGGCGTACACCGGGAACGGGGGCCTGCGGGCACACGGGGACGACATCTCGATCGTGGCGTCGGACCGGCCGTCGGTCAGCGCCGCGATGTTCACCCGCAGCCGCTTCGCGGGCCCCGCGGTGGTACTCAGCCGGGCGCACGCCGCCGGCGGGCGCCTGCGCGCCGTCACCACCCTGGCGCAGAACGCCAACGTGGCCACCGGACGGCAGGGCGAGGAGAACGCGGCCGAGGTCGTCGGCCGGGTCGCCGCGATACTCGGCGTCCCGGCCGACGCCGTGCTCATCGGGTCCACCGGCGTGATCGGACGGCCGCTCCCGATGGACACCATCCGCGCGCACCTGGAGGCGACGGCGGAGCGCGGCCCGGCGGCCTTCGAGGCGGGCCCCCTCGACGTGGCGCGCGCGATGATGACCACGGACACCCGCCCGAAGACCAGCACCCGGAGCGTCGGCCGGGCCCGCATCGTGGGCGTCGCCAAGGGCGTCGGCATGCTGGAGCCGAATATGGCCACGATGCTGGCGTACGTGTTCACCGACGCGGAGCTCTCCCCCGCCGCACTGGACACCGCGCTGCGCGGCGCCGTGGAGAAGACGTTCAACTGCCTGAGCGTGGACACCGACACCTCCACCTCCGACACCGTGAGCGCGCTCGCCAACGGGGCGGCGGGGCCGGTCGACCCGGCGGCGTTCTCGGCGGCGCTCGCCGAGGTGTGCCTGGATCTCACGGAACAGCTGGCGAGCGACGGGGAGGGCGCGAGCAAGCTGCTGCGGGTCACGGTGGCGCAGGCCGCCGACTACGCGCAGGCCAAGCGGGTGGCCAAGAGCGTAGTGAACTCTCCGCTGGTCAAGACGGCCGTGCACGGCGCCGACCCGAACTGGGGCCGGGTCGTCATGGCCATCGGCAAGAACACCGAGGACACGGACATCGAGCCGGCGAAGGTGACCGTACGGTTCGGCGAGACCGAGGTGTACCCGGAGGAACCCGCGGCCGACACCCTCGAAAAGCTGGCCGAGACCATGCGGCGGGACGAGGTCGACATCTCGATCGGGCTGGGCCTCGGCGGGGCCGCCGCCACGGTCTACGGCTGCGACCTGACCGAGGGCTACATCCGCGTCAACGCGGACTACACGACCTGACGCGACCGGACACGGCCCGGCACGGCCTGGCACGGCCTGGCACGGCCTGACACACCCTGGCTGACCTGGGCGGACGACGCTTCCGAGGGCCGTTGTCAGTGGTCGGGTGCAGACTGACCCGTACCTGGAACAACGGCGTTCGGAGGTGCATTGACATGACGACCCACACGGCTGATGTCCTGCTCGCGGTGGGGACCCGGAAGGGCCTGTTCATCGGCCGGCGACGGTGGGGCACGTGGGAGCTGGGCGAGCCCCACTTCCCGGCCCAGGCGGTCTACTCGATCGGTATCGACACCCGCCGCGCCACACCGCGGCTGCTGGCCGGCGCGGACAGCGCACACTGGGGCCCTTCGGTTTTCCACTCGGACGATCTCGGCGAGAGTTGGGTGGAGCCGGCCCGCCCGGCGGTCAAGTACCCGGAGTACACGGGGAGTTCACTGGAGCGGGTGTGGCAGCTGCAGCCCGCGGGCCCGGCGGCGCCCGATGTCGTCTATGCCGGTACGGAGCCGGGCGCGCTGTTCCGGTCCGAGGACGGCGGCGAGTCGTTCGAGCTGGTGCGGCCGCTGTGGGAGCACCCCTCGCACGACCAGTGGGTGCCGGGCGGCGGCGGGCTCGCGGTGCACACGGTGATCACCGACCCGCGCACCGCCGACGCGGTGACGGTGGCCGTGTCCACGGCCGGGGTGTTCCGCACGCTGGACGGCGGGGCGAGCTGGTCGCCGTCCAACGCGGGCGTGAAGGCGGTGTTCCTGCCCGATCCGGACCCGGAATTCGGCCAGTGCGTCCACAAGATCGCGCAGGATTCGGTCAACCGCGACCGCCTCTACCTGCAGAACCACTGGGGGGTTTACCGCAGCGACGACGCGGGCGCGAAGTGGACGGACATCGGGTCGGGGCTGCCGTCGGACTTCGGGTTCGCGGTCGCCGCGCACCCGCACCGCGGCGACGTGGCGTATGTCTTCCCGATCACCGCTGACATGGACCGGGTGCCGGCCGAGCACCGCTGCCGGGTGTTCCGGACCTCCGACGCGGGCGCGAGCTGGGAGGCGCTGAGTGCGGGGCTGCCGCGGGAGGACCACTACGGCACGGTGCTGCGCGACGCGCTGTGCGTGGACGACGCGGATCCGGCGGGCGTGTACTTCGGCAATCGCAATGGCGAGGTGTTCGCCAGCGCGGACGACGGCGACAGCTGGCAGCAGCTCGCCGCCCACCTGCCGGACGTGCTGTGCGTACGGGCGGCGGTAATGGCCTGAGCGGTGGAGGCGTGGGCGGTGGAGATGGCGTGATCCGGCGCAGTCCTGGCCGAAGCTGACCGGAGGAGGGCGAAGGTGACCGGGGGAAGGGGGCACGGGTTGATACGGACCACCGGGCGGCCAGTAGGGTGACGCCGTGGCTGCACGACCTCTCCATGAAATCGTCGAACCGGGCTGGGCGAAGGCACTTGAGCCCGTTGCCGGACGGATCGCCGCGATGGGCGACTTCCTGCGGGCGGAGATCGCCGCGGGACGCACGTACCTCCCGGCCGGCAGCAATGTGCTGCGCGCCTTCCAACAGCCCTTCGACGAGGTGCGGGTGCTCATCGTCGGGCAGGACCCCTACCCCACGCCGGGACACGCCGTCGGGCTCAGCTTCTCGGTAGCGCCGGAGGTGCGCCCGCTGCCGGGCAGCCTGGAGAACATCTTCCGCGAGATGCACTCCGACCTGGGGCTGGGGCGGCCGGCCAACGGTGACCTCACGCCGTGGACCCGGCAGGGCGTGCTGCTGCTCAACCGCGCCCTGACGACGGCGCCGCGCAAGCCCGCCGCACACCGCGGCAAGGGCTGGGAAGAGGTCACCGAGCAGGCCATCCGTGCGCTGGCCGCGCGCGAGCGGCCGCTGGTGGCCGTCCTGTGGGGGCGGGACGCGCGCAATTTGCGCCCGCTTCTCGGGCAGGTGCCGTCGGTCGAGTCGGCGCACCCCTCGCCGATGTCCGCCGACCGGGGTTTCTTCGGCTCGCGGCCGTTCAGCCGGGTCAACGACCTGCTGGTCAAGCAGGGCGCACAACCGGTGTCCTGGCAGCTTCCCTGACCTCGCGGCGGCTTGCTCGACCGCGCGGCCGTCCCTCGGCCTTGCGGCAGCGCCGGGGCCGCGGGCCGGTGGCCGGGCTGACGTGGTGGCCCGACGGCCGGGCTGAGCTGGAGGGATAGTGTGCCCGCATGACCACGAACTCGAACGTGCCGGCGGGCTGGTACGCCGACCCGCAGGGCACGCCTGACCAACTGCGCTGGTGGGACGGCGCCCGGTGGACCGAACACACCCACCCGGGCGGCCAGGGACAGGCCCCGGGCCAGGCGCAGCAGCAGGCGCAGGCCCCGGCGCAGCAGTACGGCCAGGCACAGCAGTACGACCAGCAGCAGGCGCACGGCCAGGCGCAGCACCAGGCACAGCACCAGCAGGGACAGCAGGGACAGGCACCCGGCGCGCAGCCGATGCCGCAGGCACAGCCCCAGCCGCAGCCGTACGCGCAGGGCGCACCCCAGCACACCCCCCAGCAGCCGTACGGGCAGGCCCAGGCCCAGCCCCAGGGGTACGGCTACCCGCAGCAAGCCGGCGGTGCGCCGGGTTCGCTGTTCAGCGAGCCGGTTCTGGTGGTGAACCAGAAGGCCAAGCTGATCGAGATGACGAACGAGTACAGCGTCTTCGACCAGAACGGCAACACCATCGGCTCGGTCGTGCAGGTCGGCCAGAGCACGGCCAAGAAGGTGCTGCGGCTGGTCTCCAGCCTCGACCAGTACATGACCCACAAGCTGGAAATCCGTGACGCGTACGGACAGCCGCAGCTGGTGCTGACGCGGCCGGCCAAGTTCATCAAGTCCAAGGTGCTGGTGGAGCGCCCGGACGGGCAGCCGGTCGGCGAGATCGTGCAGCAGAACGCCATCGGGAAGATCAACTTCGCGCTGGTGGTCAACGGCCAGCAGATCGGCGCGATCAAGGCGGAGAACTGGCGCGCCTGGAATTTCGCCATCGTCGACCACGCCGACCAGGAGATCGCCCGGATCACCAAGACGTGGGAGGGCCTCGCCAAGACGATGTTCACCACGGCGGACAACTACGTCCTGCAGATCCACCAGCAGCTGCCCGACCCGCTGCTGAGCCTGGTGGTCGCCACGGCGCTGACCGTCGACACCGCCCTCAAGCAGGACGCCCGCGGCTTTGGGTGAGACCACGCCGGCGCCGGGCCCCGCACCGGTAGTACTCGGGGTCGACTCGGGCGGCTCGGGCCTGCGGATCGCGGTCGCCCGCGCATACGGGGACGCTGCCCACGGGGACGAGGCCGCGGCCGGAGGGGCTCCGGCCCCGGTGCGGCGGCTGCGTACGGTCGTCTTCCGGGAGCCGGTGCGTACGGGACCGGACGGCATCGACGCGGACGACCTGCTCGGCCGGCTCCTGCCGGCGGCCGACTCGCTGCTGCGCGAGGCGGGCGGGGGCGGCCGGTGCGCGGCGGTGTGCGTGGGCGCGGCCGGCATGGCCGCCCTCGGCGACGG
>NZ_JBEPFC010000075.1:0-32563 GCF_040301705.1 Streptomyces sp. NPDC000151
CTCACGGAGCCACCGCCCCGGCCCCCGCGGCGGCGGACGGCGGTCCGGTGCCGCGCCGGGTACCCGGCCTCGTGCTGCGCATCTCGGCGACCGCCCGTAGGCACAGCGCGTGTACGCGTTCGGCGGGCAGTCCCAGTAAGGCCGCGGTCTGCTCCTCGGCGATGCCCTCGTACAGCCGCAGGACGAGAACCAGCCGTTCCTGCGGGGTGAGCCGGTCCAGCAGGCCGCCGCGCGCCCGCCGGTGGCGCCACGCCGTACGGGCGAAGTGCCCGGCCAGCTCCTGGCGGGTGCGGTCGTAGGGGTCCTCGCCGCGCAGCCGGTCCCAGGACGCGTACGTGCGGGCCAGCGCGACGGTCAGCAGTTCTTCGGCGGCGGGTGCGGGGACGCCGGGCGGTTCGGCCGTCAGCAGCGTGGCCGTGCGCAGTAACCGACCCGCCGCGCCCGCCACGAAGGCTTCGAATTCCTGGGCGCGGCGGTGCTCCAGTGCAGCCCGCCGCTCTCGCACAGCGCCTCCCGGCTCGCGGACCCGATGGCCCGGCCATGGCTCCATGGCACGGCAGCGCGGGGCACGGGGTCAAGAGGCGTGCGGCGGGCGGGCGCGGCCCGAGGGCCGGCGCGGCTCGGCTCAGGAAGCCGGCACCGCACGCTTCAGGGCGTCGCTCAGGAAGCCGGCACCGTACGTGTCCGGGCGTCGCTCAGGACGCCGGTACTGCACGTGTCCGGGCGTCGCTCAGGACGCCGGCGCCCCCGGGGACAGTGACGCCGTCACCGTCGAGAGGGAGACATTGAAGCGGGTCAGGAGCGTGGTGAAGGCGTTGCGCTCCTCCTCGCTCCACTCCTCCGTGACCAGCGCCATCAGCTCGCGGCGTGACGCGCGTACCTCCTCCAGGCGGGCCCGGCCGCGCTCGGAGAGCTGCAGGACGACCGCGCGCCCGTCCTCGGGGTGCGAGGCGCGGGTGACCAGCCCCGCGTCGACCAGCGGCGCGACCTGGCGGGTGACGGTCGAGGAGTCGATGCCCATGCCCGCGGCGAGGGCCTTGACGCCCATCGCGCCTTCCTGGTCGAGCCGGTTGAGCAGCAGGTAGGCGGCGCGGTCCATGGAGTTGCGCGCCTGCCCGACCCCGCCGAGCCGGCTCTGTTCGGCGCGACGGGCGAAGACGGCCACTTGATGTTGCAGCGCGTCAAGGAGAGCGGGATCGGTGTGGGTCGTCATGTCCGAAGAGGTGGGCATGGCCGGATGCTCGCTTCATGGGGGTGCGTACGGATTGGGGGACAGAGTACGCGGCCCGCGCGGGGACCGTACCGGCGCTGACCAAAGATGTACGGCCGCGGGGCGGCTCTCCGGGCCGCGGGCGCCCGCGGCGGCGTGAGCTGTAAGACTGGCGCCATGGCCGATCACACGCCGCAGACGCCCGCTTCCGCCGCATCCGGGACCACCGGTTCCGAGGCGGCCGCCGCCGCTTCGCAGGCCGCCGCAGACACAGGGGTGCTTCCCGCCGTCACGCTTGACGACATCATCGGCGCGCAGAAGCTGCTCTCCGGGGTGAGCCGGTCCACCGCCATGGAGGGCAGCCGTTACCTGTCCGGGCTGGTGGGCGCGCCGGTGCACTTCAAGTGCGAGAACCTCCAGCGCACCGGCTCGTTCAAGATCCGCGGTGCGTACGTGCGGATCGCGGGGCTCTCTGCGGAGGAACGTTCCTGCGGAGTGGTGGCGGCGAGCGCCGGTAACCACGCGCAGGGGGTGGCGCTGGCCGCGTCCCTGCTGGGCGTCCGCTCGACCGTCTTCATGCCCGAAGGGGCCCCGCTGCCCAAGGTCGCCGCGACCCGCGACTACGGCGCCGAGGTGCGGCTGCACGGTCAGGTCGTCGACGAGACGCTGGCCGCCGCGCAGGAGTACGCGCGCGAGACGGGCGCGGTCTTCATCCACCCCTTCGACCACCGCGACATCATCGCCGGACAGGGCACGGTCGGCCTGGAGATCCTGGAGCAGTGCCCCGAGGTCCGCACGATCGTGGTCGGCATCGGGGGCGGCGGGCTCGCCGCGGGCGTCGCGGTCGCCGTGAAGGCGGTACGTCCCGACGTGCGGGTCATCGGCGTGCAGGCGGCCGGCGCCGCCGCGTACCCGCCCTCGCTGGCCGCCGGGCGCCCGGTCTCCATCGAGTCGCCGACGACGATGGCGGACGGGATCAAGGTCGGGCGGCCGGGCGACGTGCCGTTCGGGATCATCGGCGAGCTGGTCGACGAGGTCCGTACGGTCTCCGAGGACGCGCTCTCCAGCGCCCTGCTGCTCTGCCTGGAGCGGGCGAAGATGGTCGTGGAGCCGGCCGGCGCGAGCCCGGTCGCGGCGCTGCTGTCGGAGCCGGAGGCGTTCCAGGGACCGGTGGTCGCGGTGCTCTCCGGCGGCAACGTCGACCCGCTGCTCACGCAGCGCATCCTGCGGCACGGCATGGCGGCGGCCGGTCGCTATCTGTCGCTGCGGCTGCGGCTGACGGACCGCCCGGGCGCGCTCGCGACGCTGCTGGGCGTGCTGTCCGAGGCGGACGCCAATGTGCTCGACGTGAGCCACGTACGGACCGATCCGCGGCTCGGCATCACGGAGGCCGAGGTCGAACTGCACCTGGAGACGCAGGGGCCGGAGCACTGCACGGAGGTCGGCACGGCGCTCCGCGAGGCCGGATACACGGTCATCGCCTGATCTCGTACCGTTCACCGTCCTGGCGCGCACGCCAGGACACGACATATGCATGCTGCGGCCGATGTCCTTTGGGGCGTCAGCCGTTGCGCATGGGTGCCCGGGAGTGCCCGGGAGTACTCGGGAGAGTGCGCGGAGGAGAGGGGTACGCGAACCCGTACGGGTATCGCGATGTATCGCGTGCGTCGGTAACATCCGTGGAACGGTCGCTGAAAGCCGCGCCGGAACGGTCCCGTCCTGTGGCGCAATCGTGCCGTCCTGTGAGCCGGCCGTCCGCCGAGCGGGTGAAGCCCGGCAAACGTAAGATTTCCCTCGAAACCCAACCCCGGGAGTGCCTCCATGCCAGGCGCTATTCACGCCGAGGGTCTCGTGAAGACCTTCGGCGAAGTCAGGGCTCTGGACGGCGTCGACCTCGACGTCCCCGAAGGAACCGTCCTCGGTCTGCTCGGCCCGAACGGCGCCGGCAAGACCACCACCGTCCGGGTCCTGACGACCCTGCTGCGGCCCGACAGCGGCACGGCGGAGGTGGCCGGGATCGACGTACTGAAACACCCCAACGAAGTGCGGCGCGCGATCGGCCTGTCCGGCCAGTTCGCCGCCGTGGACGAGTACTTGACCGGCCGCGAGAACCTCACGATGGTCGGCCGGCTGTACCAGATGGGCGCGAAGGCGGCGAAGGCGCGGGCCGGCGAACTGCTCGACCGGTTCCACCTCGCCGACGCGGGGGACCGGCCCGCGAAGACCTACTCCGGCGGTATGCGGCGCCGGCTGGACCTGGCCGCAGCGCTGGTCGTCAGCCCGCCCGTGATGTTCATGGACGAGCCGACCACCGGCCTGGACCCGCGCAACCGCCAGCAGCTGTGGGACGTCATCCAGGAGCTGGTCGCGGGCGGCACGACGCTGCTGCTCACCACCCAGTACCTCGAAGAGGCCGACCACCTCGCGCACGACATCTGCGTGGTCGACCACGGCCGGGTCATCGCACGCGGCACGTCCGACCAGCTCAAGGCACAGACCGGCGGCGAACGCGTCGAGGTCGTCGTGCACACGCCCGAGCAGCTGGGCACCGCCGACGAGGTGCTGCGCGGCTTCGGCAAGGGCGCGACGAAGGTCGAGCCGCACACCCGCAGGATCACCGTGCCGGTCAGCGGCGGCGCGAAGCTGCTCGCCGAGGTCATCCGTGAGCTGGACGCCCGGGGCGTCGAGATCGACGACATCGGGCTGCGCCGGCCGACCCTGGACGACGTCTTCATCTCGCTGACCGGCCACGCGGCCGAGATCCCGGCGGAAGAGGAGGAGGGCGCATGAGCATCATCACGGAAGCGTCCCGGCGGGCCGGTGCGCCGCAGCCGCAGGGCGGTGTCGGGCAGTCCGTACGGGACTCGCTCGTGGTCGCCAGGCGCAACCTCATCAGGATGCTGCGCATCCCGGAGATGGTGATCTTCGGTCTGGTGCAGCCGATCATGTTCGTGGTGCTGTTCAGCTACGTCTTCGGCGGCGCGATCCAGCTGCCGGGCCAGCAGGGGCCGATCGACCCGGAGCAGTACCGCGCCTTCCTGATGGCGGGCATCTTCGCGCAGACCGTCACCTTCGCCACGGCGGGCGCGGGCGCGGGCATCGCGGACGACATGCACAAGGGCCTCATCGACCGCTTCCGGTCGCTGCCGATGGCCCGCGGCGCGGTCCTCACCGGGCGCACGCTCGCCGACCTCGTACAGACGGCGCTCACCCTCGTCGTGCTCGCGGCCGTCGCGCTGATCATCGGCTGGCGCACGCACGAGAACCTCGGCAAGGTACTGGCCGGATTCGGCCTGCTGCTCCTGCTGGGGTACGCCTTCTCGTGGATCGGCGCGCTGATCGGGCTCTCCGTGCGGACCCCGGAGGCGGCGACCTCCGGCGGCCTGATCTGGCTGTTCCCGCTGACCTTCGTCTCGAACGCGTTCGTGCCCTCGGACTCCATGCCGGCGTTCCTGCGGCACATCGCCGAGTGGAACCCGTTCAGCGCCACGGTGCAGGCCGCGCGCGATCTGTTCGGCAATCTGCCGGCCGGTTATCCGGTGCCGGACGCCTGGCCCATGCAGCACCCGATCCTGGCCTCGGTGCTGTGGTCGGTCGTCATCATCGCGGTCTTCCGCACGCTGGCGGTACGGAAGTACCGGTCGGCGACGGCTTGAGCGGGCGCGGCGTGCGCCGTGTGCGGGTGGGTCGACGCCTCGTACAGGTACGTCGACGGGCGCGTGAGGGTACGTCGGCGCCGCATGCGGGGTACGTCGAAGGGGCCCGGATCAGCTCTGCCGATCCGGGCCCCTTCGATGCTGCTGGGCGGCCGCCGCGCGTCGCGGGCGCGGCCGTGGTGGCCGTGGTCCGTGGGGCTCAGCCCGTGTAGGGCTTGGCCTCCAGGATCTTCACGGCCGCCTTCTTGCCGTTGGGCAGCTCGTACTCCGCGGTCTCGCCGATCTTCTTGCCGTTGACCCCGGTGCCCAGCGGGGACTGCGGGGAGTAGGTCTCGATGTCCGAGCTCGCGTACTCCCGCGAGGCCAGCAGGAACGTCAGCGTGTCGTCCGGGTCTCCGTCGAACGCGATGGTGACGACCGTGCCGGGGGCCACGACACCGGCGGTGGAGGGCGCCTCGCCGACCTTCGCGGTCTCCAGCAGCTGCTTGAGCTGGCGCATCCGGAGGTCCTGCTTGCCCTGCTCCTCCTTGGCCGCGTGGTACCCGGCGTTCTCCTTCAGGTCACCTTCCTCGCGGGCCGCCGCGATCTTTTCGGTGATCTCGGCGCGTGCGGGACCAGACAGGTACTCCAGCTCGGCCTTGAGCTGGTCGTACGCCTCCTGGGTCAGCCAGGTGACGTTGTCGCTGGTCTGGGTCACAGGTGCTCCTCGTCGGTACTGGGGATAAATCAAACGCCCTACCAGGAAGGCTTGCGCCTTCTCGGGTGGGCGAAACCACGAGCCTAACAATTACGGCACAAAAGGGGGAGCGGTAAACCGCAAAAAACACGTCACCGCTGGTCAGGCGGGCCGGAAGGCGATTCCGGGCGAGTCCTGGGGCGGCCTGGCGGCCACCGGCTTTCAGGTGTTTCGGCCCGGGGCGTCCGAGGTCGTGCAGCCGACCAGCTCGGCGTTGGTCGCCCGGGCCGTGGTCCGGATCGTGATCACCGTGTCGACCTGCCCCTTCGCCTGATCGACCGGGACGTCCTTGCGGCCGACCTCGGTGCCGTCGGCGGACTGCGAGCGGAGGGTGCACGTGCCCGTGGCGCCGGTGTCCTTCACGACCTCCAGGTGCGCCTGCACCGCCGTGTCGGAGACGACCTTGTACGTGACCAGGCGGCCGCTGACGTCCTGCCCGGTGATGTAGGAGATCCCGAACCAGGCGACCACGGCGACCAGCGCGGCACCGAGCACCGCGCCGATGACCTTCAGCTTGCGGTCGGCTCGCTCGTCGGCGGTACGGCCGTACCGTCCGTCGGGCAGTCCGTCGCGCACCGCGGTCATGATCTTCCTCCTGGTAAGGGGAACCTGGAATTAATTGCCCCCTCGCTTCGGTCACTATAGAAGGCGTCGTTCAACGGCGTCCCGTGACCCTTGACTGAGGATCGAGTCTTGACTGAGCAGCTGCGAATGATGGCCGTGCACGCCCACCCCGACGATGAGTCGAGCAAGGGCGCGGCCACCATGGCCAAGTACGTGTCCGAGGGGGTGGACGTGCTGGTCGCTACCTGCACCGGGGGAGAGCGCGGCGACATCCTCAATCCGAAACTCCAGGGCGATCCGTACATCGAGGCGCACATCCACGAGGTGCGCAAGAAGGAGATGGACGAGGCCCGGGAGATCCTGGGCGTCAAGCAGGAGTGGCTGGGCTTCGTGGACTCCGGGCTGCCCGAGGGCGACCCGCTGCCGCCGCTGCCCGAGGGCTGCTTCGCACTCCAGGACGTCGAGGCCGCGGCCGAGCCGCTGGTGAAGCTGATCCGTTCGTTCAAGCCGCAGGTCATCACGACGTACGACGAGAACGGCGGCTACCCGCACCCCGACCACATCATGACGCACAAGATCACGATGGTGGCCTTCGAGGCGGCCGGTGACGCTTCGAAGTACCCGGACGCGGGCGAGCCCTACCAGCCGCTGAAGCTGTACTACAACCAGGGCTTCAACCGCCCCCGCACGGTCGCGCTGCACGAGGCGCTGCTGGAGCGCGGCATGGACTCGCCGTACGGCGACTGGCTGGAGCGCTGGAAGTCCTTCGAGCGGGCCGAGCGCACGCTGACCACGTACATCCCGTGCGCGGACTACTTCGAGATCCGGGACAAGGCGCTGATCGCGCACGCCACGCAGATCGACCCCGACGGCGGGTGGTTCCGCGTCCCGATGGAGATCCAGAAGGAGGTCTGGCCCACCGAGGAGTACGAGCTCGCCAAGTCTCTGGTGGACACCTCCCTCCCCGAGGACGACCTCTTCGCGGGCATCCGCAACAATTGACCTCATGATGAGCGCGAACAGCACCCTCGCCATGACTCATCTCGTCCCCCTCGCAAAGGACCTGGACGAGAACAAGGTGACCCCCGGAGTCCTCGGCTTCATCGTCTTCGCGGTCATCGGCGGCGCCGTCTGGCTGCTGATGAAGTCGATGAACAAGCACATGCGGAAGGTCGACTTCGAGCAGAAGCCCGGCGCAGCCGCCACGGGCGACAGCGGTGACGGCGCCGACGGCGGCGCCCCGGAGCCGTCGGCGAAGAACACCACGGCCTCCTCGGCCTCTCCGGCCTCTCCGGCCTCTCCGGCCTCTCCGGCCTCTCCGGCCGAGGGCACCCCGAAGACGACCTGAGCGGGGGCGGCGGCCGCCCTCGGGGGCTGCCGCCTGCCCGCCCGCTTCCGCGCGGCGCCCGAGCCGCCCGGCCGGTCTGCATGCCGCCCGGCCGGGCTTCGTGCTGCCCGGGAAGCCGGGCTTCGTGGTGCGCCGGCGCGCCTCGTACCGACTGGGCGGCCGGGCCCGGCCGCCGTCCGCGGGCCGGGTCGGCCATGGCCGTTACGCGGGCGTCGCCCGCGGCCGGTCCGGCCTGGGTATTGGCTCCAGCGGGACGCCCATGACCTCGCGGGCGTGGCGGGTCGGGACCATGCCCAGGCGCCACGCCTGCCAGCCGGCCTCCGGCTCGACGCCGCGGTCCAGCAGCACGGCGTACGCCTCGGCGCAGTCCTCCAGCTTGGAGTCGCGGGCCGGATGCGGGGAGCGCCGCAGCTCCGCCAGCTCCTCCTGGGCGACGGCCGTGCCCACCACAGAGCCGCCCGGCGAGGCCAGCGGCAGCAGCGTGCAGCGCAGGAAGCGGGCCCAGTCCTCGCCGCGCCGGTCGCCGTAGCCCGCGAAGATCTCCGCCGCCTCGTCGGCCAGCTCCAGGGCCTGCGCGCTCCGGCCGTTCCCCGCGTCGATGACCACCAGCTCCAGGCAGGACCACGCCTCGCTGTGCGGCACCCCGATCCGCTGGAAGTCCCGGCGGGCGTCCTGCAGCAGCTGGCGCGCGAAGCCGCTGTTGCGCAGCGAGCCGGTCTGGGTGGCCCGCACGTCACGGGTGATCCGCCCGGAGTGGTGCCGGGCGCACGCCAGGCCGTACGCGTCGTGCATCCGGCTGAACATCGTGCGCGCCCGGTCCAGCTGCCGCACGCCCCCGTCCTTGTCGCCGTCCTCCTCCAGGGCCTGGCCGAGGTAGTACAGCGTCCAGGCCTCGCCCCGGGCGTCCTCGTGCCGGCGGTGCAGCGGGAGGGCCTGGCGCAGCTGGTCCACGGCGGAGCCCGGATCGCCGTCCACCAGCCGGGCCCGGGCCAGCTGGGTCATCGCCCACGCCTCGCCGCGCTCGTCGTGCGTGCGGCCGTACAGCTCCAGCGCCTCCTGGAGCTCGCGCTCGGCCCGCGGCACGTCACCCTGGCGCAGACACGCCTGGCCGAGCTGGAAGTGCGCCCACGCCTGGCCGTGCACGCTCTCGCTCTCCCGGTGCAGCTCCAGCGCCTCGTCGAGCAGCGCGAAGGCCTCGCCCAGCTGCGCGCGGTCCCGCTCCACCGCCGCCAGGGCGTGCAGCGTCCACGCGCGGTCGCCGCGCATGGCGTCCCCGCCCTGCATCGTCAGCGCCTCCCGCAGCTTCGCCGCCGCCTCGGTGAGATTGCCCTGCTGCTGGAGGGTGATGCCCAGGTCGCGCAGGGCGCGCGCCGCGCCCACCGGGTGCTCCGCCTCGAAGTACAGGTCGACCACCGAGGACAGCGTCGTACGGGCCTTGTCCAGCTCGCCGAGCTGACGGGCCGCGACGCCCGTGCGCCACTGGACAGAGCGGGCCAGCAGACCCTTGTCGGCGGCCTTCGTCAGCTCGTTCAGCTCGCCCAGGCGGTACAGGTCGCCGCGGAGCAGGCAGTAGTCGGCGAGGGCGCCGAGGAGGTGGGAGAGCGTGGCCTGGTCCACGTCCTGGTCGGCGTGGCGCAGCGCGGACGTGATGAAGCTGGTCTCGTCGTCCAGCCACTGCAGCGCCGCGTCCAGCGAGGTGAAGCCGTGTGAGCCGAAGCGGTCGGCGCGGGTGGAGGTGTTGCCGTCCACCAGGCGGATGACGGAGTCCGCGAGCTCGGCGTAGCTGCGCATCAGCCGCTCCTGGGCGGTGGACCGCTCGGCCGGGTCCTCCTCGTCCAGCAGCCGGGCGTGCGCGAAGCGGTGCACCAGGGAGTGCAGGCGGTACCGGCTGCCGCGCACGTGCTCGACCAGGCCGGCCGCGGCCAGCCGGGCCAGCCGCTGCTCCGCCTCCTGCTCCTCGACGCCCAGCAGCGCCGCCGCCGCTGCCGCGCCCAGGCTCGCCCGGCCGACCAGCGCCAGCCGGCGCAGCAGCCGCCGCTCCGTCTCGGACTGATCGGCGTACCGCAGCCACAGGGCCCGCTCCACGGGCGTCACGGGGCCGTAGGCCGCGAGGTCCGCCGCCAGCGTGGCGGGGTCGCGCGGGCCGAGCGAGGAGCCCGCCACCCGCAGCGGCAGCGGCAGCCCGGCGCAGAGCTCGCCGATCCGGTCCAGCGCCTGGGAGTCGTACGGCCCGGCCGCGTCCCCCGCCTCCGTACCGGCGGCGCGCAGCAGCTCCTCGACGCCCGCGGTGTCCAGCGGGCCCACCGGCAGTTGGTGCACCCACGCGGCAGGGCCGGCGGGCAGCTCCAGCGGCTCCCGCGCCGTGACCAGCACCAGGGACTCCGAACGGTCCGGCACCAGCGTGCGGACCTGCTCCGGGTCGGTGGCGTCGTCCAGCAGGACCACCACCGGGAGGTTGGTCAGATGCTGGTGGTACAGCTCCGTCAGCCGCTTCACGTGCTGCTCGGGCGAGGGCCGCTCGCGGAACAGCAGCTGCTCGCGCGGCGCCCCGAGGCGGTTCAGCAGGTGCAGCAGCGCGTCCCGGGTGGCCAGCGGGGCCTCGCCCGGCGTCTCGCCGCGCAGGTCCACCACGCACGCCCCGCGGAACTGGTCGCGCAACTGCCGCGCGGCCCGCACCGCGAGCGCGGTGCGCCCCGAGCCCGGCTCGCCGTGCAGCACCACCACCGTCGGCTTGGTCTCCGTACTGGCGCGGGCGGCGTGCACCCACTGGGTGATCTGCGTCAGCTGGGGCCGGCGCCCGGCGAACGGGCCCTGCGGGTCCGGGAGATGGTGGAAGGACTCCGCCAGCACCGACCGCCGGCGGGCCGCCGCGCTGCGGTCGCCGCCGCGCAACTGCGGTCCGCGCCCGCCCGTCCCGGCGCTCTTGCCGCTGCCCCCCGCGCTGTTCCGCGTCGCCGCCGTCAGCATCCGCTGCTGGTCCAGATACGGGCGGATGCCGCGCACCTCCAGGGCCGTCAGCCACTGCAGCCGCAGCTGCTCCGGGCCGCCCGGCTGGCCGCGCATCCCCGCCTCCTGGTGCGCGGCCGGCCAGTGCCCCGCCGTCAGCTTCAGGACCGTCGCCGCGGCCCCCGCGACCGCGACCGCGGCCCCGGTGCCCAGCGCCGGTCCCGGGCCCGTGCCGAACGCGAGGTCGGCGATGACGGCGGCGACCGCCGCGGTCAGCGTGACCACCGCGGGCGTGCCCGTCTCCTTGCGGGTCAGCCGCTCCGTCAGCGGCCGGCGCGCCGCCGCCGTCTCGTCCAGCGCCCGCACATACGCGCCGTACTCCTCGGCGGCACCGGCCGCCAGCTGGTCCAGCGCGGCGCGCGCCCTGCCGAGCAGGACACCCCCGTCGACGCGCCCGCCCGAGCGGCGCACCTCTTCCTCGACCGCGCGCGCCAACAGCGCGTCCGCGTCCGCGCGATGGGCGTCGCGCAGAACAGTCGGTGAGCCCGTCATCCGGATCCCCCTCCAGCGATGATCGCTTTGTACGCCCAGTGTTCCGTCTCCCCGCCGAATCCGGCAGCCCTGTGGATAACTCCGCCCGGACGTGTCACACGGACCGTGAAACATCCGCCGTGCCGGGTATTGCGGGCCCCCGGCGGATCCGCCACGCACGTTCCGGGCGCACCCGTGAGAGAGGATGGCCCCATGCCGAACCGCCTGGCTCATGAGACTTCCCCGTATCTGCTCCAGCACGCCGAAAACCCGGTCGAGTGGTGGCCGTGGTCCACAGAGGCGTTCGAGGAGGCGCGGCGGCGCGGCGTCCCGGTGCTGCTCAGCGTCGGTTACAGCAGCTGTCACTGGTGTCATGTCATGGCGCACGAATCCTTCGAGGACGAGGCCACCGCCGCGCTGCTGAACGAGAACTTCGTGCCGGTGAAGGTGGACCGCGAGGAACGCCCGGACGTCGATGCCGTGTACATGGAGGCCGTGCAGGCCGCCACGGGGCACGGGGGCTGGCCGATGACGGTCTTCCTCACGCCGGAGGCCGAGCCGTTCTACTTCGGTACCTACTTCCCGCCCGCGCCGCGCCACGGCATGCCCTCGTTCTCCCAGGTCCTGGAGGGCGTGAAGAGCGCCTGGACGGACCGCAGGGAGGAGGTCGGGGAGGTCGCGGGGAAGATCGTGCGCGATCTCGCCGGCCGCTCGCTGACCGCCGGCGGGGCGCGGCCGCCGGAGCGGGAGGATCTGCTCGCCGCTCTCATGCAGCTGACCCGGGACTTCGACGCGAGCCGCGGCGGATTCGGCGGCGCGCCGAAATTCCCGCCGTCGATGGTGCTGGAATTCCTGCTGCGCCACCACGCCAGGACCGATTCCGAGGGCGCGCTGCAGATGGTGACGGCCACCTGCGAGGCGATGGCGCGCGGCGGCATTTACGACCAGCTCGGCGGCGGCTTCGCGCGCTATTCCGTGGACGCGGAATGGGTAGTTCCGCATTTCGAGAAGATGCTGTACGACAATGCGCTGCTGTGCCGGGTGTACGCACACCTGTGGCGCGCCACGGGCTCCGGCCTCGCCCGCCGCATCGCCCTGGAGACCGCCGACTTCATGGTCCGCGAACTCCGCACCGACCAGCTCGGTTTCGCCTCCGCACTGGACGCGGACAGCGACGACGGGTCGGGCAAACACGTGGAGGGCGCGTACTACGTCTGGACGCCCGAGCAGCTGACCGAGGTGCTGGGGGAGAAGGACGCGCAGGTGGCCGCCGAGTACTTCGGCGTCACCGAGGAGGGCACCTTCGAGGAGGGCGCCTCCGTGCTCCAGCTCCCCGACACCGACGGGCTGCTGGACGCCGACCGGATCGCCGGCATCAAGGAGCGGCTGCGCGCCGCGCGCGACGAACGGCCCCGCCCCGGCCGGGACGACAAGGTCGTGGCCGCCTGGAACGGCCTGGCCATCGCCGCGCTCGCGGAGACCGGCGCGTACTTCGACCGCCCGGACCTCGTCCAGGCCGCGACCGACGCCGCCGACCTGCTCGTCCGCGTCCACCTGGACGGCCGGGCGCGGCTGCACCGCACCTCGCGCGACGGCACCCCCGGCACCAACTCCGGTGTCCTGGAGGACTACGCGGACGTCTCCGAGGGCTTCCTCGCGCTGGCCCAGGTCACCGGCGAAGGCGTGTGGGCCGACTTCGCGGGCCTCCTCCTGGACACCGTGCTGATCCACTTCCGGGGTACGGACGGCTCGTTGTACGACACCGCGGACGACGCCGAGGCGCTGATCCGCCGCCCCCAGGACCCGACCGACAACGCCACGCCCTCCGGGTGGACCGCGGCGGCCGGCGCCCTGCTCTCGTATGCGGCGCTCACCGGCAGCGCGCCGCACCGGGAGGCCGCCGAGGGCGCGCTCGGCATCGTCAAGGCGCTCAGCGGCCGCGCCCCGCGCTTCATCGGCTGGGGGCTCGCGGCCGCCGAGGCGCTGCTGGACGGCCCGCGCGAGGTCGCGGTGGTCGGCTCGTACGACGACGAGGCCACCCGCGAACTGCACCGCGCCGCGCTGCTGGGCACCGCGCCCGGCGCGGTGGTCGCGGTCGGCGAGCCCGGGAGCGAGGAGGTGCCGCTCCTGAAGGACCGGCCGCTGCTGGACGGCCGCCCCGCCGCCTACGTGTGCCGAAACTTCACCTGTGAGCGGCCCACCGCCGACCCGGGTGAACTGGCCGAGCGTCTCAAAGAGCGGTGACACAGGGAGGTGGGCACTAGCGTCGTCCCATGACCACCCATCGCAGTGAAGTGCCCACCACCCACCGCGAAGTCCGGCTGGCCGCCCGCCCTACGGGCGCGGTCACCGACGACCTCTTCGAGATCGCCGAAGTGCCCGTACCGGAACCGGCGCCGGGCCAGATCCTCGTCCGCACCACCACCATGGGCGTCGCCGCCGTGATGCGCACCCTCATGGACGAACAGAGCGCCGTGCCGATGCCGTCCTACGAGATCGGTGCCCCGCTGCACGGCGCCGCCGTGGGCGAGGTGGTGGCCGCGCCCGGCACCGACCTCACCCCCGGCGACCTGGTGGAACACCGGCTCGGCTGGCGCGAGTTCGCCGTCATGGACGCCTCCCAGGCGCAGCGGCTGGACCCGGACCTGCTGCCCGACCCCGCGGCGTACCTCTCCCAGGGGCCCACCGCGCTGATGGGGATCGGGCGGGGCGCCGACGTGCGCCCCGGGGACACCGTGTTCATCACCGGGGCCGCCGGCGGCGTCGGGTCGCTCGCCGGGCAGCTAGCCAAGCAGCGCGGCGCCGCCCGCGTCATCGGCAGTACGGGCTCCCGCGCCAAGGCCGACCGGCTCATGGACGGGCTCGGCTACGACGCCGTGGTGATCCGCGGCGCGGGCCCGATCGTGGACCAGCTGCGCAAGGCGGCGCCGGACGGCGTCGACGCGCTCTTCGACAACGTGGGCGGCGAGCAACTGCAGGCCGCCCTCACCCTCGCCAACCGCGGCGCCCGGATGGCGATCGTCGGCGCGCTGGCCGCCCAGATGTCCGCCGCCGCCCCGGCCACGACCGAGATCGACACGCTGTCGGTCCTCTCGCGCAGCATCACGCTGCGCGGCATGGCCCTCTTCGACCATCTGGACCTCATCCCGGAATGGAACCGGCAGTTCGGCCAGGGGCTGCGCGAGGGCACGCTCACCTTCCCGCACGTGCGCTTCGAGGGGATCGAGCAGGCCCCGCGCGCGCTGCGGGAGTTGACCGAGGGCCGCCACCTCGGCGCGGTACTCGTGGACCTGTAAAGCGGTACTGGCGGGCCTGTAAAGCGTTATTGGTGGACCTGTAAAGCGGTCCGGCCCGCCTCCCGTCGCCGTCCCGCCCGCTCCCGCCCGCTTCGGCGGTCTCCCCGTTGTCAGTGGGATGTGTAACGCTCTAAGAGCGCACAGTCACATTCAGTGAGAGCTGGAGGGGGTGTTGCGGATGCGTACCGCGCTGCACGGAGCGGTCGTACTGGCCGCCGTGGTGTGTGTCGGCGGCTTCCTGGTGGGCGGCACGGCCGTGGTCCTCGCGCTGGTACTGGCCGGGGTGACGGCCCTGACATGGCAAGTGGCCGCGGCGTCGAGGCCGCGGCCACGGTGGGGCCGGATCGCCGGGGGCGGTGGGGCCGCGCCCTGCGGCCCCGCGCCCGTATCAGGCGTGCGAATAGGCGACCAGCGAGATGCCCACGTAGTGCACGACGAACGCCGCGAGGGTGAAGGAGTGGAAGACCTCATGGAAGCCGAACCACCGAGGTGACGGGTTCGGGCGCTTGATCCCGTAGATCACGCCGCCCGCGCTGTAGAGCAGCCCGCCGACGATCACGAGCACGAGGACGGCGACGCCGCCCTTCTGCAGGAAGTCCGGGAGGAAGAAGACCGCCGCCCAGCCCATCGCGATGTAGCAGGGTGTGTAGAGCCATCGTGGCGCGCCGACCCAGAAGACGCGGAAGGCGATGCCGAGGGCGGCGGCCGCCCAGATGCCCCACAGCAGGAGGTCCCGGCGGCCGTCCGGGAGCAGCAGGATCGTCAGTGGCGTGTAGGTGCCCGCGATGATCAGAAAAATATTGGCGTGATCCAGTCGGCGCAGGATCCCCAGTACCCGTGGGCCCCAGTTGCCCCGGTGGTAGATCGCGCTGACGCCGAAGAGCAGGCAGGCGGTGAGCGTGTAGACGCCGCACGCCACCCGGCCCCGGGTGCTGTCTGCCAATGCGGTGAGCATGACACCCGAGAAGAGGACCGCCGGGAACATCCCGGCGTGCAGCCACCCCCGCAGCTTGGGCTTGAAGGGGGCAGCCAGCGCGGAGACCGCGGAGTTCACGGCCTGAGCAGGGCTTTCGGCAGTGCGGCTGTCGGCGGCTTCGGGCGCGGAAGACATGGCCGCCACCCTATCTACGCAACCGTAGGTTACGGATCAGTCCGCCGAGTGGTGACGGTCACGAGGGGGCCCTCTGGACAGAATCCGGTCGGCGACGGATGATCATATGAGTGCGGTCGGCACCGGATGAGCGGTCACGAAGCATCCGGGTCGCAGCCCCCAAGGGGCCAACATCTTCAAAAGCGGACATTGTGCTGATGTTCGTAAAAACCCCTCATCTAGGAGCGATCGTGGCGCGCGACAACGCGGCTCCCTCCCTCAAGCACCCGACCACCCACCAGGAGCTCATCGCCTGGGTCGATGAGATCGCGTCGATCACCCAGCCGGACCGCATCGTGTGGTGCGACGGCTCGGAGGCGGAGTACGACCGCCTGTGTGAGGAACTGGTCGCCAAGGGAACGTTCAAGAAGCTCGACCCGATCAAACGGCCCAACTCCTACTACGCGGCCTCCGACCCGAGGGACGTCGCCCGTGTGGAGGACCGCACCTTCATCTGTTCCGAGAAGGAGGAGGACGCGGGCCCGACGAACCACTGGAAAGCCCCCGCTGAGATGCGGGAGATCTTCTCCGGTGAGCAGGGCATCTTCCGGGGCGCGATGCGCGGCCGGACGATGTACGTCGTCCCGTTCTGCATGGGCCCGCTGGGCTCGCCGCTCTCCGCGCTCGGCGTGGAGATCACCGACTCGGCGTACGTCGCCGTCTCGATGCGCACCATGACCCGCATGGGCCAGCCGGTCCTGGACGAGCTCGGCTCGGACGGCTTCTTCGTCAAGGCCGTGCACACCCTCGGCGCCCCGCTCGCGGAGGGCGAGCAGGACGTGCCGTGGCCGTGCAACTCCACGAAGTACATCTCGCACTTCCCCGAGGACCGCGAGATCTGGTCCTACGGCTCGGGCTACGGCGGCAACGCCCTGCTCGGCAAGAAGTGCTACGCGCTGCGCATCGCCTCCGTCATGGCGCGCGACGAGGGCTGGCTCGCCGAGCACATGCTGATCCTCAAGCTCACCCCGCCGCAGGGCGAGTCGAAGTACGTCGCGGCCGCGTTCCCGAGCGCCTGCGGCAAGACCAACCTCGCGATGCTGGAGCCCACGATCTCCGGCTGGACGGTCGAGACGATCGGCGACGACATCGCCTGGATGCGGTTCGGCGAGGACGGCCGGCTGTACGCGATCAACCCCGAGGCCGGCTTCTTCGGCGTCGCGCCCGGCACCGGCGAGCACACCAACGCCAACGCCATGAAGACCCTGTGGGGCAACTCCGTCTTCACCAACGTCGCGCTGACCGACGACGGCGACGTCTGGTGGGAGGGCATGACGGAGGAGACCCCCGCCCACCTCACCGACTGGAAGGGCAACGACTGGACCCCGGAGTCGGAGACGCCGGCGGCGCACCCCAACGCCCGGTTCACCACCCCGGCCGGCCAGTGCCCGATCATCGCGCCCGAGTGGGAGGACCCCAAGGGCGTGCCGATCTCGGCGATCCTCTTCGGCGGCCGCCGCGCCAGCGCGGTACCGCTGGTCACCGAGTCCTTCGACTGGCAGCACGGCGTCTTCCTCGGCGCGAACGTCGCCTCCGAGAAGACCGCGGCGGCCGAGGGCAAGGTCGGCGAGCTGCGCCGCGACCCGTTCGCCATGCTGCCGTTCTGCGGCTACAACATGGGTGACTACATGGGTCACTGGGTCAAGGTCGGAAAGAACGCCGACGCGGCCAAGCTGCCCAAGATCTACTACGTCAACTGGTTCCGCAAGAACGACGCGGGCAAGTTCGTCTGGCCCGGCTTCGGCGAGAACAGCCGCGTCCTGAAGTGGATCGTGGAGCGCCTGGAGGGCAAGGCCGAGGGCGTCGAGACCCCCATCGGCGTGCTGCCGACCAAGGAGGCCCTGGACACCGACGGCCTGGACCTGGCCGACGCGGACCTGGACTTCCTGCTCAGCGTCGACAAGGACGTCTGGCGCGACGAGGCCTCGCTGGTCCCCGAGCACCTCAACACCTTCGGTGACCACACGCCGACGGAGATGTGGGACGAGTACCGCGCGCTGGTCAAGCGCCTCGGCTGAGTCCCCTTTTTGCGGCTAAACCGCCGCCGCTCTCGCGGAGGTGGTTGCTCGCCGCGGGGGTTCCTCAATTGATGGCTGATGTGGAAATCCGGGGGCGGGCGGGTTAATCACCGCCCGCCCCCGGAAGCCGTGGGGTCAGGCGGTCGCCAGCCGTTCGGCGTCCGCGTGGACCCTGATCAGTTCCGCGGCCAGCTCCGCGGCGGCCTTGTCGGACCGGGAGTTGGCCACGACCAGGGCGTGCCCGGCGAGGGTGTGGGCACGGCGGTGGAGCGAGGGGACGCGCTCCGGGGCGCCGCCGGACGGCCGGGCGCGCAGCGGGAAGTCGCCGCCGCGCAGCCGGGCGACCTGCTCGGCGAGCCGGTCGGCGGCGTCGTCGAGCGAGCCGTCGGGCGTCAGCGCACGCAGCTCGTCGAGGGTGGTCAGCAGGGCGGTCAGATGCCCGGCGAGCCGGATGTCCAGCTCCTCCTCGCGGGAGCGGTGCGGGAAATCATCCTGCTCGGCCATGGTGTGGACCGACTTGGTGCGGATCGGCTCGTACATGGAATGGCCTCCTGGCAACGTCAGGAGACCATCCTACCTTGGACTCAGTCTAAAGTTGTCCCGCGTACAGAAAAAGAGTCCCCTCAGTACTGACCGTAACCGTCCAGGAAGCTGCCGATCCGGGTCACCGCATCCGTCAGATCGTCCTTGTTCGGCAGCGTGACCAGGCGGAAGTGGTCCGGCTCCGGCCAGTTGAAGCCCGTGCCGTGCACGATCATGATCTTCTCGGCGCGCAGCAGGTCCAGCACCATCTGCCGGTCGTCCTTGATCTTGTACACCTTCGGGTCCAGCCGCGGGAACGCGTACAGCGCGCCCTTGGGCTTCACGCAGCTGACGCCCGGGATCTGCGAGAGCAGGTCGAACGCCGCGTCACGCTGCTCCAGCAGCCGGCCGCCCGGGAGCACGAGGTCGTTGATCGACTGCCGGCCGCCGAGCGCCGTGGCCACCGCGTGCTGGGCCGGCATGTTGGCGCACAGCCGCATGTTCGCGAGGATCGTCAGCCCCTCGATGTACGAGGTGGCGTGCGCCTTCGGGCCGCACACCGCGAGCCAGCCGCTGCGGTAGCCCGCCACCCGGTACGCCTTCGACAGGCCGTTGAACGTCAGCGTCAGCAGGTCGGGCGCGAGGGAGGCGAACGGTGTGTGCGTCACGCCGTCGTAGAGGATCTTGTCGTAGATCTCGTCGGCGCAGACGATCAGGTTGTGCCGGCGGGCGATCTCCGCGATGCCGCGCAGCAGCTCTTCGTCGTACACCGCGCCCGTGGGGTTGTTCGGGTTGATGACGACGATGGCCTTCGTGCGGTCGGTGACCTTCCGCTCGATGTCGGCCAGGTCCGGCATCCAGTCCGCCTGCTCGTCGCAGCGGTAGTGCACGGCCGTACCGCCGGACAGCGACACCGACGCCGTCCACAGCGGATAGTCCGGGGCCGGTACGAGCACCTCGTCGCCGTCGTCGAGCAGCGCCTGCATCGACATCTGGATCAGCTCGGAGACGCCGTTGCCGAGGTAGATGTCCTCGACCGACAGCTCGATGCCGCGGGTCTGGTAGTGCTGCATCACCGCGCGCCGCGCGGAGAGCAGACCCTTCGCGTCGCCGTAGCCGTGCGCCGTGCCGACGCTGCGGAGGATGTCCTCCAGGATCTCCGGCGGGCACTCGAAGCCGAACGCGGCGGGGTTGCCGGTGTTGAGCTTGAGTATGCGATGACCTGCCGCCTCCAGCCGCATCGCCTCCTCAAGAACCGGGCCACGGATCTCGTAGCAGACATTGGCGAGCTTGGTTGACTGGATCACCTGCATGTCCGCCACCTTACGGGGGCGTAACAGGGGACGCGCGGTGTTATTGCGCACGTGGGAGGCGGTGCGGGGGCGGCGTACCCGGCGGCGCGGGGCGCCCTCGATGTGCATTCCAAGCCAGCGGCGACTTACCGCCGATATTTCGCAAGTCGTCACCATCGAGCGCTTCGTCATCCAAGCCGGCGACGAAATCCGCAGGCCGCTGCCGGGCGGCGGCCGGACGGGGTGTGAGCTTCGACATGCCGGGCGGACGGGCGACGCCGCACGCGCGCCCGGCATGTTCCGAAAGACGCGCCCTACCTCCGCGCCGCGGGGGTGCGCCGCACCGACCGGCCCGCGAGGACGTCGGTCCGCCTGCCGTCCTCGATCACGAAGCGCCCGTCGATCAGCACGTGCGGGATGCCCGTCGGGAGCGTGCGCGGCACCTCGAAGGTCGACCCCGCGGCCACCGTCTCCGGGTCGAACAGCACCAGGTCCGCGCGGTACCCCTCCCGTACGAGCCCCCGGTCCGGCAGCCGCAGCCGGGCGGCCGCCCGCCCGGTGAGGTGCGCGACGCACTCCTCCAGCGAGAGGATGCCCAGCTCACGGACGTACTTGCCCAGGTACTGGGGGAACGTGCCGTACGCGCGCGGGTGCGGCTTGGCGCCCTGCAGGATGCCGTCGCTGCCACCCGTGTGCACGCGGTGCCGCATGATCTGCCGGACGTTCTCCTCGTGCCCGACGTGCTGCAGGATCGTCGAGCCGAGGCGGTCCTCGATGAGCAGCCGGCGCGCGGTCACCCACGGCTCCTCGCCGCGCTCGGCCGCGCTCGCGGCGACCGTCTTGCCCACGTACCCGGCCAGCTCCGGATGCGAGACGCCGGAGATCTCGATCGTGTCCCACTCCATCGGGACGCCGTGGCAGCCGTCCGCGCCCTCGACCTCCATGACGTGCCGGATGCGGGCCGCCTCGGCGTCGTCCCGCAGCCGCGCCAGGATCGCCTCGGGCCCGCCCTCGCTCGCCCAGCTCGGCAGCATCGCGACCAGCGTCGTACAGCCGGGCGTGTACGGATACGTGTCCAGCGTGATGTCGGCGCCGTCGCCGAGGGCCTTGTCCAGCAGGGCCAGCAGCTCGGGCGCGCGGCCCTTGTTCACGCCGAAGTTCATGGTGGCGTGCGCCAGGTGCAGCGCGCAGCCCGCCTCCCGCGTCAGGCCCACCATCTCCTCGTACGCCTGGAGCGCGCCCGCGCCGTACGAGCGGTGGTGCGGGCAGTAGTACCCCTCGTACCGGGCCACCACCCGGCACAGCTCGGCCAGCTCGGAGTCCGAGGCGTACATGCCGGGCGTGTAGGTGAGGCCCGAGGACAGGCCCACAGCGCCCTGCTCCAGGCCCTCGGCGACCAGCCGCTTCATGCGGGCCAGCTCGGCGTCGGTCGCCGCGCGGTCGTCCCAGCCCATCGCCAGCATCCGGACCGTGCCCTGCGGGATCAGGTACGCGGCGTTGACCGCGATGCCCTGGCCGTCGAAGCCGTGGTCCAGCCGGTCGAGGTACTCGCCGACCGAGCGCCAGGTGAAGTCGATGTCCGAGCCGTCACCGTTCCAGCCCGCGATCTGGGCGCGGACCTCGGCGAGCGTGCGGTCGTCGACCGGCGCGTACGACAGCCCGTCCTGGCCGATGACCTCCAGGGTCACGCCCTGCGCCGCCTTCGCCTCGTGCGCGGGGTCGCGCAGCAGGGCGAGGTCGCTGTGGGCGTGCATGTCGATGAAGCCGGGGGAGAGCGCGAGTCCGTGCGCGTCGAGCACGCGCGCGGCCGACGGGCGGTCGCCCGCGCCCTCGGGCACGACGGCGGCTATCCGGCCGCCGTCGAGTGCCACGTCGGCCCGGTAGGAGGCACCGCCGGTGCCGTCGATGACGCGTACGCCGCGGATGACGAGATCCATGACCGGGCCTCTCAGAAGAACGTACGGACGAAGTCCGACACCGTGCCGTCGGCCTCGACCAGCGGGATCAGCTGCCACTTGTCGAAGGACGTGCACGGGTGGGACAGGCCCATCCCGATCCAGTCGCCGACCTCCAGCCCGGCCCCCGGCTCGGTGCGGATCCAGGCGTGCTGGTCGGAGAGGCCGGTCACGGAGACGCCGTCGGCGGGGCGCACCGAGCCGTCCCGGGCGGACCGGACGACCTGCGCCTCGGGCAGGTCCAGGTCGTACGCCGCGTCCCGCTTGCCCGCGTTGGCGAACGCCTGCGCGCCGTTGGGGCGCGAGACGACCTGCGCCCAGAGGCGGAAGGCGGGCTGCAGGGCGCCCTCGTCGGGGTGGCGGTTGAAGGGGGTGAGGTGGCGGTAGTGGCCGTCGTCGTGCGAGACGTACGCGCCGGAGCGCAGCAGCTTCAGTACCGGCCGGGACAGCTCGGGCACCTCGGCGAAGACCTCGGCGACCGTGTCGAACCACGCGCTGCCGCCCGCGCTCAGCACGATCTCGTCGAGGTCGGCGAAGCGGCCCGCCTTGTCGAAGTCGACGAGGAGGGCCACGAGGCGGCGCAGCCAGGCGGCGACCCGCTCGGCGTTCGCGTCCGGCACCTCGCCCTCGTAGCCGGCGATGCCGACCAGGCGGAGGGTGTCGGCGGCGGCGATCGCGTTGGCCAGGTCCAGGCAGGTGGCCTCGTCGCGGACGCCCGTACGGGCCGAGTCGCCCGCGCCCAGCTCGATGACGACGTCCACCGGGCGGGACGCGCCGGCCTCGCGCAGCGCGGCGTTCATCAGCTCGATGCCGCGGAGGGAGTCGACGTAACAGATGAAGCGGAAGTCCGGGTCGGCGGCCAGCTCGCCCGCCAGCCAGCGCAGCGCGGCGGCGTCCACCAGCTCGTTGGCGAGGAAGATCCGCTGGATGCCGAACGCGCGGTAGACCCGGGCCTGGTGCGGTACGGCGGCGGTGATGCCCCACGCGCCGTGCGCCAGCTGGCGGGCGAAGAGCTGCGGGGACATCGAGGTCTTGCCGTGCGGTGCGAAGGCCAGGCCGTGCCGGTTGGAGTACTCCTCCATCAGCGCGAGGTTGTGCTCGACCGACTCGGCGGACAGGGCCAGGACCGGGGTGGTGAAGCCGCCGGTGAAGAGGTTGCGGCGCTGGGCCGCCAGGGCGCCGACCGTGAGTCCTTCCGCGTCCGGAGGGAGGGCCTTGAAGCGGTGGTCCACCCGTTCGTCCGCGAGCTGTCCGATGGGGTGGTCGGACTGGGGATCGGCGGCCATGGGATGTCTCCTCAATTTCCTGTTGCATCATCTGCAACGCCCATTGCGCATATCGCTGAATGCTGTCTAGCATCCGTTTCATCGTCGGGTCAATGGTGGGAAACAGGGAGCTGAACACGCCCCCGCGACACCGCCACGGCCCCGCACCACCCACCGCAAGGAGCAGGGAAACACCGTGACCACAGCGACCACGCCACCGCACGTCACCACCGACGTCGTCTGCCTGGGCGAGTCCATGGTCACCTTCCTGCCCGCACGCCCCGGCAGACTCGCCGACGTGCCCTCCTTCGACCGCGGCATCGGCGGCGCCGAGTCCAACGTCGCCTGCGCGCTCGCCGCCATCGGACACCCCGCCCGGTGGATCTCCCGGGTCGGCACCGACGGCTTCGGCGACCACCTCCTGGAGACCATCGCCGCGCACGGCGTCGACGTCACCCACGTCCAGCGCGACCCCAAGCGCCCCACCGGCATCTACTTCCGTACCGCGGGCGAGCGCGCCACCGGTACGGAGTCGGAGGAGAACGCGGAGCAGCAGCTCGCCGAGGTCGTCTACTACCGCGCCGGCTCCGCCGCCTCCGCGATGACCCCCGCCCTCCTCGACGGACAGGCCCTCTGGGACGCCCGCGTCGTCCACGTCACCGGCATCACCGCCGCCCTCTCCGACGGCTGCCTCGACGTACTGAAGACGATCACCGAGCGCCGCCCGGGCCGCCCGCTCGTCTCCTTCGACCTCAACTACCGCGTCGGCCTCTGGCAGGACCGCGCCGACGCGGCGCCCGGCATCCTCCTCGGCCTCGCCCGCGGCTGCGACCTGGTCTTCGTCGGCGAGGACGAGGCCGCGGCCGCCTGGGACGTGCACGGCCCCGCCGCCGTACGCGCGGCGCTCCCCGAGCCCGGCGTCCTCGTCGTCAAGCAGGGCGGCGAAGGCGCCACCGTGTACGAACGGCAGCCCGACGGCACCGACACCGTGACCTTCGCGCCCGCGCTCAAGGTCGAGGTCGCGGCCCCGGTCGGCGCCGGCGACGCCTTCGCCGCCGGCTTCCTCTCCGCGACCCTGCGCGGCCTGCCCGTCTTCGACCGGATACGGCACGGCCACCTCATGGCCGCCGCCTCCCTCACCGTCCCCGGCGACCTCGGCACCCCGCCCGCCCGCGAGCTCACCGACCACCTCGTCGCGCTCGACGCCGCCGCCTGGGAGACACTGCGACTCGGCCCCGGCTGGACGGACGACGGGGCCGGGAACGTACGGGTGGAGGTCCCCACATCATGAGTCAGACAGTCGACCGCGCGCTGAGCATCCTGCCGCTGCTCGCCCAGGGACCGGCCAACCTCGAACAGGTCGCCGACCGGCTCGGCGTGCACAAGTCCACCGCCCTGCGGCTGCTGCGCACCCTCCACGAGCACGGCATGGTCTACCGCCAGCCCGACCAGCGCTACCGCCTCGGCGCCCGGCTCTTCGCCCTCGCCCAGGAAGCCGTCGAGAACCTCGACGTCCGCGACATCGCCCACCCCCACCTGGCCGAACTCAACGAAAAGGTCGGCCACACCGTCCACCTCGCCGTGTACGAGGAGAACGAAGTCCTCTACATCGACAAGGTCGAGAGCCGCTACCCGGTCCGGATGTACTCGCGCATCGGCAAGCCCGTCGCGATCACCGTCGCCGCCGTCGCCAAACTCCTGCTCGCCGACCTCCCCGAGCCCGAGCGCCGCGCCGTCGCCGAACGGCTCGAATACCCCCAGTACACGGCCCGTTCAACCCCCGACGCCACGGCCTTCATGGCCGAGCTGGCCAAGGTACGCGAACAGGGCTGGGCCACCGACCTCGGTGGCCACGAGGAGTCCATCAACTGCATCGGGGCACCCATCCGCGGTGCGGACGGCCGGCTGGTCGCGGCGATGTCGGTCTCCGCGCCGAACGTCGTCGTCTCCGCCGAGGAACTCCTCAAACTGCTCCCCCTGGTGCGCCGTACCGCGGACGCCATCAGCCGGGAGTACTCCGGCAACGCCCCGGTAAGAACCCCGCAGGACCACAAGGAAGCCTGAGAACCACCATGACCGAGAAGACCGCCCTCACCCCGGCCACCCACACCACCCCGCCCGCGAAGTTCTCCCACGGCGTCAAGAAGGGCAACATCCTTCAGGTCGCCGGCCAGGTCGGCTTCCTCCCGGCCGAGGAGGGCAAGGCCCCCACCCCCGCGGGCCCGACCCTGCGCGAGCAGACCCTGCAGACCTTCGCCAACGTCAAGGCGATCCTCGAAGAGGGCGGCGCGAGCTGGGACGACGTCATGATGATGCGCGTCTACCTCACCGACGTCGACCACTTCGCCGAGATGAACGAGATCTACAACGCCTACTTCGAGGAGCAGGGCCTGAAGGAGGCGCCGGCCGCGCGTACGACGGTGTACGTCGGCCTGCCCAAGGGCCTGCTCATCGAGATCGACGCGCTCGCCGTCCTCGGCTGAGTCTCGGCTGAACCACCCCTCCGCCCTCCCGCTACCGCACGGAAAGAGGCGTCGGCCCCCTTGCCGTTAGCGCGAGTCCTTCCCCACCCGCACGACCTGCCGCACGGCGCGGCGCTCCGTACCGACGGGGCGCCGTGCCGCGGTCCCCCCTGCCTGGAACCCCCCTGCCTGACAACGGAGCCCCGCCATGTCCCCACTGTTCCTTGCCGCGGCCCCCACCCCACCGCCACCACCGCACACCGGCGGTCTGCTCGCCCTGATACCGGGCACGCCCGGCCTGCTCATCGTCGCGGCCCTCGGCATCGCCCTCCTCCTCTTCCTGATCATCAAGGTCAGGCTGCAGCCGTTCGTCGCGCTGCTCTCCGTCTCCATCGTGGTCGGCCTGGCCGCCGGGCTCTCCGTCACCGAACTCTTCGGCACCGTCCAGAAGTCCGACGTCGTCTCGATGATCGAGAGCGGCATGGGCGGCATCCTCGGCCACGTCGCGATCATCATCGGCCTGGGCACGATGCTCGGCGCGATCCTCGAGGTCTCCGGCGGCGCCGAAGTACTCAGCTCCCGCCTGCTCCGCCTCTTCGGCGAGCAGCGCGCGCCCCTCGCGATGGGCCTGACCGGCCTGATCTTCGGCATCCCGGTCTTCTTCGACGTCGGCATCTTCGTCCTCGCGCCGATCGTCTACGCCGCCGCCAAGCGCTCCGGCAAGTCGATCATCCTGTACTGCATGCCGCTGCTCGCCGGCCTGTCGATGACCCACGCCTTCCTGCCGCCGCACCCGGGCCCGGTCGCCGCGGCCGGCCTCTTCAAGGTCGACCTCGGCTGGATCATCCTGATGGGCCTGATCTGCGGCATCCCGGCCGTGCTGGCGGCCTGGGCGTACGCCGCCTGGATCGGCAAGCGCGTCTTCGTCCCGGTCCCGCACGACATGGTCGAGGCCGCCGAGGAGGCCAAGGCCGCGGTCGCCGCGGAGAAGGCGGCGGCCGGCGTCGGCGCCGACGAGAAGCCGGTGCCGCTCGGCACCGTCCTCGCCATCATCGGCACCCCACTCGTCCTCATCCTCCTCGCGACGTTCTCCTCCATCGCGCTGCAGCCGTCCTCCGGCCGCTCGATCATCGAGTTCTTCGGCCACCCCTTCACGGCCCTGACCATCGCGCTCCTCCTCGCGTACTACCTCCTCGGCATCCGCCGCGGCTGGTCCCGCAAGTCCCTGGAGACGGTCTCCACCGCGTCCCTGAAGCCGGTCGGCAACATCCTGCTGGTCGTCGGCGCCGGCGGGATCTTCGGCGCCGTACTCAAGGGCAGCGGCGTCGCCGACGCCCTCTCCGAGACCTTCCACAACGTCGGCCTCCCGGTCATCGTCCTGGCCTGGCTGCTCTCCGTCGTCCTCCGCGTCGCCCAAGGCTCCGCCACGGTCGCCATCGTGACGACCGCCGGCATCGTCCTCCCCCTGGTAGAGGCCCAACACCTCTCCCAGCCCCACCTGGCCCTCATCATCATGGCGATTTCGGCGGGATCTATTTTCGCCTCGCATGTGAATGACGGGGGGTTCTGGATGGTCGCCAAGTATTTCGGGATCTCCGAACGCGACACCCTCAAGACCTGGACGGTCCTGGAAACCGTGCTCTCCGTCGCGGGCTTCGTGGTCGCGGCGCTGGTGAGTCTCGTGGTCTGACGCGGTCATTGCCGTGCGCGGCCATTGCCTTGCCGCCCCCGTACCCCGAGTATGTGCATGACAACGCCGGAGATTGGTGTCTTCGGTTCGCATATCGGAGAGGACCCCACATGCACAGACCTCTCGTCGGCGCTCTCGCCAGTGCCGTACTCGGAAGCACGGCTCTCATAGGTGCGGGGGCCGGGACCGCTGTGGCCGATGCGCCGCGGGTGAAGGCCGTGGACTTCGCCGGGACCGTGGCGCTCAGCAACTGTTCCGGTTCGGTGGTGCGGATGCCGGACTCGGTGGACAGCGACAAGGCGCTGGTCATGTCCAACGGGCACTGTGTGGAGTCGGGGATGCCGGGGGCCGGTGAGGTCCTCGTCGACCAGCCGTCCAGCCGCAGCTTCACTCTGCTCAGCGCGTCCGGCGGCAACAAGGGCACGCTGCGGGCGAGCAAGATCGCGTACGCGACGATGACGGACACCGACGTCTCGCTGTACGAACTGACCTCCAGCTACGCCGACATCCAGCGGAAGTACGGCATCAAGGCGTTGCAGCTGGCGACCGAGCACCCCGCGCAGGGGGCCGGCATCAAGGTCGTCTCCGGGTACTGGAAGAAGATCTACTCGTGCAGCATCGACGGGTTCGCGCATGAGCTGAAGGAGGGGGAGTGGACCTGGAAGGACTCGGTCCGGTACACCTCCGGCTGCGACATCATCGGCGGCACCTCGGGCTCACCGGTGATCGACAGCGCCACCGGCAAGGTCGCGGCGGTCAACAACACCCTGAACGAGGACGGCGCACGCTGCACGCTGAACAATCCCTGCGAGGTGGATGGGAACGGCACCGTGACGGTCCGGCAGGGCATCGGCTACGCCCAGGAGACCTACGGCATACCCAAGTGCTTCGGTACGGGCAACAAGCTCGACCTGGGGAGGGAGGGGTGCGCGCTGCCCAGGCCGGCTGGGGAGTGACCGCCTGAAAGAGGGGCCCGCCGCCGGGGAGAGCCGGCGGCGGGCCCGTTCGCGGGCGGTGGGGTGACCCGCGGGTGTGGAGGGTGGTCCGGGGGGCGCCGGGGTGCCTACGGGAGGCCGTGGACGTGGCCGCCGACCTCGTTCGCGAAGGCGTTGCCGTTCGCCGCGTCCCAGTTGGTCGACCAGGTCATCGCGCCGCGCAGCCCGGGGTAGGTCTTCGACGGCTTGAACGAGCCGCAGTTGGTTCCCTTGGTGAGGCAGTCGAGGGCCGCGTTGACCACGTCAGGTGCGACGTATCCGCTGCCGGCGGCCCGGGAGGACGCCGGGACGCCGATGCCTATCTGCGATGCGTCCAGGCCGTTCTCCAGTTGGATACAGGCCAGCGAGGTGAGGAAGTCGACCGAGCCCTGGCTGTAGACCTTGCCGTCGCAGCCGTTCATCGAGCCGCTGTTGTAGTACTGCATGTTGACGGCCGTGAGGAAGTCCTTGATGCCGAGCGCCGTCTTGAAGTACTCGTTCTGCGGCGACTGCATGTCGACGGTCTGCGGTGCCATGGTGACCACGAGGTCGCCGTGCGCGGCGCGCAGGGACTTCAGCGCCTGGGTCATATACGTGGAATTGAGGCCGTTCTCCAGGTCTATGTCGACGCCGTCGAAGCCGTAATCGTCCATCAGCCGGCCGACGGAATCGGCGAAGTTCTTCGCGGAGGCGTCATCGGCGACGGAGACGGCGCCCTTCTCGCCGCCGACCGAGACGATCACGGATTTGCCGGCCGCCTTTTTGGCCTTGATGTCCGCTTTGAAGTCGTCCGTCGAGGCATAGCCGAGCGCGGGGTCGAGGGTGAAGCCGACCTGGCCGGGTGTGCCGGTGGCGTCGGCGAACGCGACCGCGATGATGTCGTAGGCGTCGGGGACGTCCTTGAGCTTCTGGACGGTGGCCCCGTTGTCGAAGTTCTGCCAGTAGCCGGTGACCGCGTGCGCAGGTGGGGCGGCCTGGGCGGGCTGGACGGCGCCGGCCGCCGTCAGTCCGGCGGCCGCCAGCGCGGCGGCGGCCAGGGTGCCGAGCAGTCTCTTTGTGAGCGTGAACGTGCGTGGGCGTGGGCGGACCACGACAGCCTCCGGTGGGGGGTGTGGGGGTGTTACGGAGTGCGCGTTCAGGGGCCCCTGTTGCTGCCCTACAACGTGGTCCAGACCAATAAATCTGTCAAGGGTTCGGACGGGAAGGGGAATTGGCGGAGATCACGTTTCGGAGCGCCTTTTCCGGGACAGGGGGCGGAATTCCTCGGCGGGCGCCCACTGTCCGTGCGCGTTATGCGGGAAGCGGAATTCCGGTGAGGGTGAACCGGAGTGGGGGTGCCCGAAACAGTACGGAATGGCGCGTCATGGGTGGGTCGTTGCGGGCGGGTAAGCGGCAACTGATCGCTGGTTGCCCTTACTTGTGGCTGGATCGCGCCCCTTGTCCGGATCCTGCCTTGCACCGACTTGTAAACTTGATCGTTCAACGGTAATGGCCGTGGATAGATCGCCGTTGATCGGTAAATGATCTCCGGAATGGCTACGGTGAGACCGTTGTGGTGACGGTCATCGGAGGCGGCGAAGTGTTTTCTGTTGCCCGGGACGCGGCTAAAGTCTGCGCAGGACAAGACACCGCAGCGAGGGAAGTTGTGGAGCGACTGACGTGGTGAAACGGGGACACACACATGCCGACCGCGATAGCCGTCACCAGCCCTGATCTGGTGCTCGCGCCGCCGGACAGGGTGACGCCCCCCGCGCATGTGCTCGGCCCTCCGGAACGCCAGTCGCTGGACGACGCGCTGTCCCAGATGCACTTTCTCCTGGAGCAGCACGGCCATGTCCTGGTGGTCCACTCCCTGGCGGCGCCGCAGGAGCACGTGCGCCGCCTGCAGACTCTTCGGTCCGTCCTGGAAAGTGACCGGATCGCGCTGATCGGCAGCGCGTTGCCGCCGCTCGGCGTCGGTCTGCTGGTCCGTCAGTTACGCCAGCTGTCGGCGTGCGACGTGGGCCCCGGTGTGCTGGGCGCCGCCGCGAAGCTGCTCACGTACTACATCCACGCGGGCGCGCTGCTGAACAGCGTGACCCGCCTCGACGCCGTGCCCGTCAGCCTCAAGGCGCACGCCAGATCCTGGGTGCCGGGCTCGCAGTTCGCCGTGCTGGCCCACCCCACCCCGCAGCTGGTCATGCTCGGGCAGGACGGCGCCCGGCTGCCCGGTCCCGACTTCCCCACCCACCTGACGGTGGCGCAGGGGCAGTTCGTATCGGAATGGCCGGCGACCCTGGCGCGTCAGTGGGCCGTACAGGCCGTGCAGCAGGCCGAGTTGCCCGGTGAGTCGGCGCGGTGGTGGGGGACCGGCCGGCTGACCGAGTTCGCGGCCGGCATCGCGGACACCGCCGTACTCGCCCGGCTCGTGGCCTCCGTGCACCGCTTCCCCTGCCCCTGGTGCGGTCTGGAACTGATCGGCGACCGCTGCGCGTTCTGTGCCGCCCCAGTGCTCCCCGCGGAACACTCCAGCCCCTCCGGCACCACCGCCACGCGCGGAGCCGGACCGTCCGGCCGGTCGCGGTAGCGGCCATCCGGTGCGGCGGCCACAGTGGGCACATGGACGGATTACTCGGCGACGGGGGCAGCGCACGACCCGGTCACGGCCCCGCCGCACCCGCACCACCCCTGCGTCATGCCCCGCCCCGCTCACCGTAATCGCCCTGAACGAGGTAGTCCGCAACCATGAACTCACGCCAGCGCCGCGGCATCGTCCTGCTGCTCCTGTCGGTCCTGTGCGCATTCGGCGCCTTCGCCGGCGTCCTCTCGGTGATCAGCGATGTGCGGTCCAAGGTGGGCCCCGAGGTCTCCGCGTACGAGCTGCGGACCGACGTCGCCGCGTACAAGGCCCTGAGCGCGGGGCAGTTCCGGAAGGTACAGGTGCCCGAGCGCTGGCTGCCGAGGACCGCGGTGCGGGACCTGGACCAGGTGGTGGGCAGGATCGCGGTCAATCCGCTGCGGAAGGGCTCGTTGCTGCAGTCCGACATGGTCGCCGACCGGCCGGCCCTGAAGCCGGGCCAGCAGGAGATCGCGATCATGATCGACGCGGCGACCGGCGTGGCCGGCAAGATCACGCCCGGTGCCTCGGTCAACATCTACGCCACCTTCGCCGGGGAGGACGGCGACGCCAACAGCTCCAAGGTGATCG
Organism: Streptomyces sp. NPDC000151; assembly: GCF_040301705.1. Taxonomy (NCBI): domain Bacteria; kingdom Bacillati; phylum Actinomycetota; class Actinomycetes; order Kitasatosporales; family Streptomycetaceae; genus Streptomyces; species Streptomyces sp. NPDC000151. The sequence continues at coordinate 30,803 of NZ_JBEPFC010000075.1, forward strand.
TCAGCAACGCCAAGGTCATCGATGTCGGCCGGCTCACCGCGCTCAAGCCCCGGCCGGGCGAGACGGCCGACGCCGGCGGCGAGGCGGTGCCGATCACGTTCGCGCTCAAGACGCTGGACGCGCAGCGCGTCGCGTACGCGGAGTCCTTCGCCACCCACGTACGCCTGGCGCTGGTCGCGCCGGGCAGCGACGCCACCATCCCGGACGATCAGCGGGACTACACCCTGGCCGGGGACAAGTGAGGTAACGGATGGTCACACGAATCCTCCCGGCCGTCGGCGACGCGGAAGCGGCCCGCTCGGTGACGACGCTGCTGAGCCAGCTGCCGGACACCGAGCCCGCCCCGCCCGTCGGCAACTCCACGCTGCTTCTCGACACCCTCGCGCAGCTCGCCGAGGAGTCGCTCGCCGACCTGCCGGAGGTCGTCCTCGTCCACGAGCGCGTCGGCCCGGTGCCGGCACTGGAGCTGATCCGCGAGGTCGCCCTCCGCTTCCCGGCGGTCGGGGTGATCCTGATAACCGCCGACACCGGTTCCGGGGTGTACGCCGCGGCCATGGACTCCGGCGCCCGCGGCGTCGTCGGCCTGCCCCTGTCGTACGACGAGCTGTCGGCACGCGTGCACGCCGCCGGGAGCTGGGCGGCCGGGGTGCGCCGCCACCTGACGGCGGACGCCGGGCTGCCGGCCGGGCCCGGCGGCACGGTCATCACCGTCAGCGGCGCCAAGGGCGGCGTCGGTACCACCACGCTCGCCGTGCAGCTGGCGCTGGCGGCCAAGGCGGTGGGCAGGCACGTGGCGCTGGTCGACATGGACCTCCAGAGCGGCGACGTCGCGTCCTACCTGGACGTGCAGTTCCGCCGGTCCATCGCCGACCTGGCCGGCATCAAGGACATCTCGCCGCGCGTCCTGCAGGACGTGGTGCTGCACCACGAGACGGGCGTCGGGCTGCTGCTCGCGCCGGGCGAGGGGGAGCGCGGCGAGGAGGTGGACGAGCGGACCACCCGGCAGGTCATCGGCGCGCTGCGCAGCCGGTACCACGTGGTGATCGTCGACTGCGGGGCCCAGCTGACCGGCGCGAACGCCGCGGCGGTGGAGATGGCCGACGGCGCGCTGCTGGTCGTCACGCCGGACGTGGTCACGGTACGGGCCGCCAAGCGCACGGTACGGATGTGGGACCGGCTCCAGGTCCGCAAGGCGGAGGACACCCTGGCGGTGGTCAACCGGCACAACCGCACCACCGAGATCCAGCCGCAGCTGGTCGAGCGGATCGTCGGCACCCGGGTGGCCCGTACGGCCGTGCCCGCGGGCTTCAAGGAGCTGCAGCCGGCGGTCGACGCGGGCCGGCTGCAGGACCTGGACGACCGGGGCCAGGTCAAGCAGGCGATGTGGGCGCTGGCCGGCGAACTGGGGCTGGGCCGGGGCGCGGAGGACGGCCCGGTCGGGCACGGCCGGAGCCGGCGCGGCAAGTACCGCAACGACCGCGGCTCGATCGGCCTGCGGCGCCGCCGCGGCGGCGACCCGGCCGACGGCAGACCGGCCGGGGAGGGCTGACCTATGACGGCCTGGCGAGTACGTGCTGCGCGGCGCCTGCGACGGATGCGGCAGGACCGGGGGCAGGTGGCGGTCGAGTTCCTCGGCATGCTGCCGCTCATCCTGGTCACCCTGGTGCTGCTGTGGCAGTGCGCGCTGGTCGGTTTCACGTACACGCTGGCCGGCAACGCCGCCGACCAGGCCGCCCGCGCGGGCGCCTCGCGCGGCTCCGG
>NZ_JBEPFC010000076.1:0-32487 GCF_040301705.1 Streptomyces sp. NPDC000151
GCACGGTGGGCACGCCCGCGCGCAGCCCGGCCGCCGCGGTCCCGGCCCCGCAGTGGTGCACCACCGCGGCCGTCCGCGGGAAGAGCAGCGCGTGCGGCAGGTCCCCGACGGCCAGGATGCCGTCCGCCTGCTCACCGGCCGTCAGCCCCGCCCAGCCCGCCTGGAGGATGCCGCGCACCCCGGCCCGGCGCAGCGCCCGTACGGTCAGTTCGCCCAGCCGCGCGCCCTCCCCTGCGGCCATGCTGCCGAAGCCGACGAAGACCGGCGGCGGGCCGGCCGCGAGGAAGTCCTCGACGGCGGACGGCAAGCGGTCGCCGGGCGCCGCGTACGGCCACCAGTTGCCGGTCACCTCCAGGCCCGGCCGCCAGTCGCCCGGCCGGTCCACCAGCAGCGGGCTGAAGCCGTGCAGCACCGGCCACTGCGCCGCCTCCCTGCGGGCACGCACCGCGGAGACGGCGTCCGCGGGCAGGCCGAGCCGGGCGCGCAGGCTGCGTACCGGGCCGGTGTAGAGGCGGTCGACGACCTTCAGGGCCGCCGCGCCCGCGAGGCGGTTGCCCCAGCGGCCCAGCGAGCGCCCGCCGCCCATGACCGGCGGGAACTCCCGGGTGGGGTGGGTCGGCTGGAGGTACACGCCCAGGCTCGCGGTGCCGGTGGCCTCGGAGAGCTGCCAGCCGAGCGGGGCGGTGGTCGTGGACAGCAGCATCAGGTCCGCGCCGGGTGCCGCCGCGTCGGCGAGCCCGTCCCCCAGCTCCGCCAGGAAGGCGGCAGCGCGCGCCATCAGGGCCCGGCTGCTGCTGTCGGCCCCGGCGGGGGCGGTGGGGCCGGCCGTCCGCGGGTCGGCGGGCAGCCGGCGGAATTCCAGGCCCGCAGCCCGTACCGTCGCCGCGTACGCCTCGTGCGTGGCCAGCGCCACTTCGTGGCCGGCCGCCCGCAGCCGGGCGCCGAGCCCGGTGTACGGGACGACGTCCCCGCGCGAACCGGCCGCCGTGAGCAGAATCCTCATCGCGCGCCTCCGCCGTTCGCCGCGGGGGCCGTGCCCGGCCCCGCTCCCCGGTGCACCGCGTTGGCCCGTACGGCCGTCAGCAGGTACGCGGCGAGCCCGGGGCGCTGTTCGGACGGCGGGACGGTGAGCGCGAAGGCCCGTGGATCGGCGGCGAAGTCCTCCGCGATCCGGCAGTGCATGTCGGCCGGGCAGGGCGTGAACCAGCGGGTGACGTGCTGCCGGTGCTCCTCGGCGAGCTCCATGGCGCGCTCGCCCTCGGGCGGTTCGCCCGCGTCGAAGGCGGCGGTCAGCCGCTGCCGCCAGGCCGCCGCCTCGGCCATGAGGCGCGCCCAGTCCTCCTTGCTGTGCGCGGCGGCGCTGGCCATGGAGCGCTGGTGGCCCTCGCTGTGCTGCCACTTCAGATGGGCTTCGGTGGCGTATGTGAGGTCGAACGACACCTGCCCGAAGACCGCGAAGCGCTCCTCCGGGGTCAGCGTGACGCCGGTCTGCTGGACCTCCATCGCCCGCTCGGCGACCTCGGCCAGCCGCCGCAGCTTGTCGATCTGCTCGGTGAGCAGCCGGTGGCGGGCCCGCAGATGCGCGAGCACGTCCGCCTGCGGGTCGGCGAGGATCGCCTTGATCTCCTCCAGCGAGAAGCCCAGTTCGCGGTAGAAGAGGATCTGCTGGAGGCGGGCCAGGTCGGCGTCGCTGTAGAGGCGGTACCCGGCCGGGCTGCGCTCGCTGGGCGAGAGCAGCCCGGTCCGGTCGTAGTGGTGCAGGGCGCGCACCGTCACGCCCGCGAAGCCGGAGACCTGCCCGACCGAATAGCTCATGGAACAGCCTTCCCCGCCCGTGTCCGTCCGTCATCCGTCGTGCTCAGCCTGCGGCCTGACGTGAGGTGAGGGTCAAGACAGGGGAGCGAGGCGGGGCAGGGGGAACCTCAGGTCCTCGGGAAGCGTTCCTCCAGTACGGCACCGAACAGTGCCTCGACGTCCTCGCGGTCCAGCCCCTCCGCGCGGGCCCGGTCCAGCCAGCCCGCCAGCTCTGCGCGCAGCACGGCGTCCCCCGCGGACTCCGGGCGGGCGAGGGTGCGGCTCACGAAGGTGCCCAGGCCCGGGCGCGGCTCCACCAGGCCCTCGCGCTCCAGCTCGCGGTAGGCCTTGAGCGTGGTGTTCGGATTGACCTTCGTGGTGGCGGCGACCTGCGCGGCGGTCGGCAGCCGGTCGCCCTCCACCAGCGTGCCCAGCCGCAGCGCCTGCCGGACCTGCTGGACGATCTGCTGGTAGGTGGCGACGCCGCTGCGCCGGTCGATGCGGAATTCGACCATGGTCAGCGCCTTTCCGCTCGGTGTGCGCGCTGGGTGTTCAGAGCGGCCGCCGGCGGGTCCACTGAACGATGAACGTCACGATCAGCGCGGTGAGGACCAGCAGCAGAGCGGCGGCGCGCCACTGCATCCCCGCCATCTGGTCGAGGCTGAAGTACTCGATGATCTTGTGCACGATGCCCTTGTCGGCCAGGCACGCCGCCTCGCTCTTGGCGTCGACGCAGGTGCCATAGCCCAGGAGACGGCCGTCGGCGGTGCCCAGCCACTGGTCGAAGTTGATCGCGGAGTCCGGGATCTTCGGGAAGTCGCGGGAGGCGGGGCCGGTCGCCGTGTGCGGGGTGGTCAGGCCGGTCCGGAGCCGGTCCAGGACGACCGAGGTGCCGGCGGCGACGACGAGCGTGAGCAGCATGGCGGGCACCACGCGGCGCACGAGCATGCCCACGGCGATGCCGCAGCTGGTGAGGAACAGCGCCAGGGCGACCGGCACCGGGCCCGTGATGTCGAAGATCGTGCCGCCGAGCCAGTCGCCGTAGTTCACGAGCTGGTTCGCCGGGCTCCACAGGGCGGTGAACGCGAGGGAGATCAGCGTGGTGCAGACGAGGACGACCAGCAGCGGCAGTGCCACGGTCGCGGCGATCCAGCGGGTCCGCGGGACGGACTGGGTGGTGGCCAGCCGTACGGTGCCGTGCTCCTGCTCGCCCGCGATCAGCGGGGCGCCGAGGAAGATGCCCAGGACGGCGGGCAGGGAGGACAGGACGTAGGTGCGGTCGAACACCGCCTTGTACGCCTTGTCGAACTTTTCGCTGTAGCGGATGTTGTTGCCGTACTGCGCGACAAAGTCCACCACGCCGGCGCGGTGGTAGAGGCAGTACCCGCACGACACCACGGTGACGGCGGCCAGCAGCAGGAACGCCGTGCGGTTGCGGCGCCAGACCAGCCAGGTCAGGCCGTGCAGCGGGCCGCCGCTCCGGGCGGTGGCGGGACGGGTTTCGGCCAGCGTGCTCACGCCGCCTCCAGGTGGGTCGAGGGCCGGGCAGCGGCGGTGATCAGGGACGGGGCTTCGGGGGAGCGGAGGTAGCCGAGCAGGACCTCCTCCAGGCCGGGTACGGCGGTCTCCCAGGGGCCGTCGGGCAGCTCGGTGCGGGGCCCCTCGCTCCGTACGAGCGCGGTGAACTGCCGCCCCGTGACGCGGGTCTCCACGACCGTGTGGCCGTCGGTCAGCTCCCGGGGCAGGGCGCCGTCCTCCGTCGCGCCGGTGATCAGCGCGTGCGCGGGGAGCAGCGCGTCGGTGTCGCCCGCCATCCGCAGCCGGCCCCCGGCCAGTACGAGGAGGAAGTCGCACATCTCCTCCAGGTCGGCGAGCACGTGGGACGACATGAGCACCGTCGTGCCGTGCTCGGCCGCCTCGGCCAGCAGCAGGCCGGACAGCTCGTGCCGGGCGAGCGGGTCGAGGTCGGCCATCGGCTCGTCGAGCAGCAGCAGCTGCGGCCGCTTCCCGAAGGCCAGCGCGAACGCGACCCGGGTGCGCTGCCCTCCGGACAGCGTCCCGACCTTGGCGTCCAGCGGGATGTCCCCGGACCGCACGATCCGCTCCGCCGCCGCCTGGTCCCAGCGGGGGTTGAGCTCGCGGCCCATGCGCAGCGTTTCGGCGACCGTGAACCGCTTGTACAGCGGCTTGTCCTGCGCCAGGAAGGCGAACCGGGACAGCACGGCGGGGTCGGTGACCGGCACGCCGAACAGCTCCAGCGTCCCGGCGGTCGGCCGGACGAGCCGGGTGGCGGCCCCGAGGAGCGTGCTCTTGCCCGCGCCGTTCGGCCCGACGAGCGCGCAGACCCGTCCGGCCGGCAGCCGGAAGGACAGGTCCCGCAGCGCCCAGCCGCGCCGGTACTTCTTGCTCAGCTCCCGGGCTTCTATCGCGATGGCTTCACTCATCCCGGTCCCCCCTTTCACTAGTTAATTAGTGGAATGAGTATGGAAGGGTGCCCGGGCGGATGTCAACAAAGATCGCGAGTGCGGGGCCCGAGTGCCTGCCGCCCCTCGGGCGACCGGCCTCAGGCAACCGGCCTCAGCCGGCCGGCGTCACAGTGCCTTGGCGAAGCAGCGGCTCTCGTCGTAGTCCCGGTAGTGCCCGAACTTCGGCACCGGCCGGTAGCCGCTGGACGCGTACAGCTCCAGCGCCTCCGGCTGCATGATGCCGGTCTCCAGCACCATCCGCGTCCGCCCGGCGGCGCGCGCGTCGTCCTCCAGCGCGGCCAGGATCCGGCGCGCCAGCCCCCGCCCGCGCGCCTCGGCCGTCACGAACATCCGCTTGATCTCGGCGTCGCCGTCCGAGTACCCCTCGTCGTTGGCGTCCTGCCGGCGCCAGCCGCCGGTCGCCAGCGGGCGGCCGTCCTCGTACGCGAGCAGGTAGACGCCGTGCGGCGGCTCGAACATCGCCGGGTCGAGCGGGGTGATGTCGGGGTCGCCGTACCGGAGCACGTACTCCTGCTGGACCAGCTCGTCGAGCTTGACGGCGTCGGGGTGGTCGTAGCGCACCGGGCGGACGAGGGGGGAAATCTCCATTCTTGGGATCGTACGGGCGTCCGACCGCCTGGGGCGAGCGCGTTTCGTGAGTCGGTATCGTGCCCGGATGCTCACCGTGACCTCAGTAAACGTCAATGGCCTGCGGGCCGCCTCGAAGAAGGGCTTCGTGCCGTGGCTGGCGGAGACCGCCGCGGACGTGATCTGCCTGCAGGAAGTACGTGCCGAGCTCGACCAGCTCCCGGCGGAGGTGCGGGCGCCCGAGGGCTGGTTCGCCACGTACGCGCCGGCCGCGGCCAAGGGGCGGGCCGGCGTGGCGCTGCTCACGCGCCGGGAGCCGGATCAGGTGCGGGTGGGCTTCGGGTCGGCGGAGTTCGACACCAGCGGCCGCTACGTCGAGGCCGACCTCCCGGGCGTCACGGTGGCGAGCCTCTACCTGCCCTCCGGCGAGGTCGGCACGGACCGGCAGGACGAGAAGGAACGCTTCATGGCGGAGTTCCTGCCGTACCTGGTGGAGCTGAAGGGCAAGGCGGCGGCGGACGGCCGGGAGGTCGTGGTCTGCGGTGACTGGAACATCGCCCACCAGGAAGCGGACCTGAAGAACTGGAAGGCCAACCAGAAGAAGGCCGGCTTCCTCCCCGAGGAGCGCGCCTGGCTCACCCGCGTCCTGGACGAGGCGGGCTACCGGGACGTCGTCCGCGCCCTGCACCCGGACGTCGCGGGCCCGTACTCCTGGTGGTCCTACCGCGGCAAGGCGTTCGACAACGACGCGGGCTGGCGCATCGACTACCAGATGGCCACCCCGGCCCTCGCGGACCGCGCCCTGAAGGCCCACGTGGAGCGCGCCGCCACCTACGACCAGCGCTGGTCCGACCACGCCCCGGTGACGGCGGTCTACGACGTCTGAGCCGGCCCGGGGACTCCCGGCGCCGCGAGCTCCGGGAGCCCCCGATGATGTTCACTCGCGTGTCCGAGTCGGGGACTCCAGCGCGACGTTTCTTTCACTCGTTCATGCGTGTTAGTCGGCATATCTTCTGGTTTCGTGCTTTGTTGCGTTTTGTCGACATTGGTGCCGCGGGCCGTTCCGGTCGTGCGGCAAGCCAGGAGAGGAAACGCAACATGCGGTACAGGATCAAGGCTGTGTCCGGCGCGGTGGCCGGAGCGGCGCTGCTGCTCGCCCAGGCGGGGACCGCCATGGGTGACCCCGGCGGCCGGCCCGCCGCCCCGGGGAAGGGGGACTTCCGCATCGCCAGCGCCGCCGACGGCCGCTGCCTGGCACCCCGTGCGGTCAAGGGGGTGCTGGACCTGTCGCTCATCACCTGCGGCAGCCAGGGCGCGACCGACGTGTTCGGGCTGAAGCCGCACGCCGAGCGGTTCCAGCTGCGCAGCGAGGCGAAGAAGGGCTGCCTCGGCATCAACCCCGGACGGAAGCTGATGTTCCCGTCCTGCTCGGTGAAGCAGATGACGGACTGGTCGTTCACGCGGCACGGCGCCGGTTACCAGATCCGCAGACCCGGCACGGACCCCAGTCGGGGACAGCTGCGCGGTGAGGTCCGGCACGACTGCGTCACCGCGGTCATCGACCCGAAGAAGGGCGACCGCGTCGCCCTGAAGCCGTGCATGGACAAGAACCCGCGGCAGATCTGGAAGCTGACCGAGGTCCGGCAGGCGGCGGCCCCGCAGCAGCAGGCCCCGCAGCAGCAGGACCCGGTGCAGCAGCCGCAGAACGGGAAGCCGGTGCCGACGAAGCCGGAGCCGGGCCACCACGACGCGGCCAAGCCGGACCCGGCCAAGCCGGACCCGACGAAGCCGGACCCGGCGAAGCCCGCGCCAGGTCACCACGAGACCGGCCAGCACGAGGCCGCGAAGCCGGAGCCCGGCCACCACGAGGCGTCGCAGGCGGAGGCGACCAAGCCCGAGGCGACGAAGCCCGAGGGCACCCAGCCGCAGGCGACCAAGCCCGCGGCCGCGAAGCCGCATGTGGCGAAGCCGGCGGGCGCGTAGCCGGCAGCAGTGCGATGAGCCCGTTCCCGGCGCGCGCAGGCCGCCGGGGGCGGGCTCAGTCCGTTTCCGGGGCGCCCGGCGCCTCCTGGGCGTCCGCCGGAGCCGTGTCCGTCGCCGTGCCGCCCGCCCAGGCGGACAGTTCCGTAGCGATGCGGCGGTCCATGGCCATGGAGAGTTCGGCGTCGACGATGCTCTTGGAGAGCGGGCGGAGCTTGTCGATGGTTCCCGCGATCCGCGCGAGTTCGTCGGGGCCGAGCGTGCCGCCGGCCTCCGCGCGCGCCAGTACGTCCTGCAGGACGTGGGTGCGGATGACCGTGATGAACAGCTCGGCCAGCGCGTCGGCGTGCGCGCGCACCCGGCGCCCGGCGTCCAGTACGGCGGCGAGCGGCACGCCCTCCGCGACCAGGTCCGTCGAGGCGTCCAGCAGCCGGCGGCTGATGTGCACGAACTCGTCGCCGTCGACGGCGAGATAGCCGATGTCCAGGGACGCGGCGAGGTTGTCGACCGTCACATGGTCCTTGAAGTGGTCGGCCAGCTCCTCGGGGGTGAGGCGGACCGGGGTCTCCTCCGAGAAGGGGGCCACCAGCGAGCTGCTGTCCAGGCCCAGCAGCTCGCCGACGTCGCGGCCGCTCTCGAAGGCGGTGAGCAGCTGCGCGATGCCGCCGAGGTTGTGGCCGCGCTCCAGCAGACCCGCGATCGTCCGGAGCCGGGCCAGGTGGTGCTCGTTGTACCAGGCGATGCGGCCCTCGCGGCGGGGCGGCGGGATGAGCTTGCGCTCGCGGTAGAAGCGCAGCGTACGCACCGTGATGCCGGCCTCCTTGGCCAGCTCGGTCATGCGGAACTCGCGTTCCTTCGGGCCGTCCCCGGTGCCTGTCGTCGCTTCCACGGCTTCACCCTATGCCGGTGGCCCGGCGGCGCTGCGAGGTGCAACCGCCGGTAACTTCCTCTCGTTCAACCCCTACCGCTCAGTACACACCTGCCCTACTCTCCGACTGTGCCAGTGATTACTGGCGCGGTTCGGAGTCAGGGACGGACACAGGAGGCGCGGCATGGCCGAGCGCGAGCACGAACACGTACGGGTGGCGGTGATCGGATCGGGATTCGGCGGCCTGGGGGCCGCCGTCCGGCTGCGCCGCCAGGGAATCACCGACTTCGTCGTCCTGGAACGGGCCGACTCGGTGGGCGGCACCTGGCGGGACAACAGCTATCCGGGATGCGCCTGCGACGTCCCCTCGCACCTGTACTCCTTCTCCTTCGCGCCCAACCCCGAGTGGCCGCGGAACTTCTCCGGGCAGCCGCACATCCGGGCGTACCTGGAGAAGGTCACCGACACCTTCGGGCTGCGCCCGCACCTCCGCTTCAACGCGGAGGTACGCAGCGCGCGCTGGAACACCGACGAGCTGTACTGGGAGATCGAGACGGCGCAGGGGACGCTCACCGCCGACGTCGTCGTCTCGGCGACCGGGCCGCTCTCCGACCCGCAGATACCGGACGTCCCCGGGCTGGCCGGCTTCCAGGGCAAGGTCTTCCACTCGGCCCGCTGGGACCACGACTACGACCTGCGCGGCAAGCGCGTCGCGATGATCGGTACGGGTGCCTCGGCGATCCAGATCGTGCCCGCGATCCAGCCGACCGTCGAGAACCTCACCGTCTTCCAGCGGACGCCCCCGTGGGTCATGCCGCGCGCGGACCGGAAGATCACCCGCGCCGAGCACTGGCTGCACACCAAGGTGCCCGCCACCCGGGCGCTCCGCCGCCAGCTGCTGTGGGGCATCCGCGAGCTCCAGGTCTCCGCGTTCACCAAGCGGCCCAAGGAGCTGGGCATGGTCCAGGCCCTGGCCAAGGCGCATATGCACCGGGCGGTCAAGGACCCCGCGCTGCGCGCCAGACTGACCCCCGACTACACCATCGGCTGCAAGCGCATCCTGCTGTCCAACAGCTACTACCCGGCGCTCGCGCAGCCGAATGTGGACGTCGTGGCCTCCGGCCTGAAGGAGGTGCGCGGCAACACCCTGGTCGCCACGGACGGCACCGAGACCGAGGTCGACGCGATCATCTTCGGCACCGGCTTCCACGTCACCGACATGCCCATCGCCGAGCGGGTGACCGGCGCGCACGGCACCACCCTCGCCGAGGAGTGGAAGGACGGCATGGAGGCGCTGCGCGGCAGCAGCGCGGCCGGCTTCCCCAACTTCCTCACGATCATCGGGCCCAACACCGGGCTCGGGAACAGCTCGATGATCCTCATCATCGAGGCCCAGCTGAACTACATGATCGACTACCTGCGCCAGCTCGACGTGCTCGGCGACCGCATAGCCCTGGACGCCCGCCCCTCCGCCGTGCACGCCTGGTCCGCCGCCATCCAGAAGCGGATGGAGCGCACCGTGTGGAAGACCGGCGGCTGCGACAGCTGGTACCTGGACGCCAACGGCCGCAACACCACCGTCTGGCCCGGCACCACCTCCGAGTTCCGCAAGGTCACCCGCCAGGTCGACCTCGCCGAGTACGAGGTGCTACGCCCACAGGCCGGCAAACGGACCGAGGACACCGACAAGACCGTGGAGGCCGTCGCGTGAGCCGCCCGCCGCACGCCACCAGCGGGCGCTACGCCCCGCCCGCCGCCCGCCGCGAGCTGACCGTCACCTCTGCCGACGGCTCCCGGCTGCACACCGAGATCCACGGCCCCGACGGTGCGCCCGCCGTCGTCCTCGCCCACGGCTGGACCTGCTCCACCGCCTTCTGGGCCCCGGTCGTACGGGAGCTGGCCACCGACCACAAGGTCGTCGTCTACGACCAGCGCGGCCACGGCCGCAGCCCGGCCGCCGGCCCCGGCGGCTACAGCACCGAAGCGCTCGCCGACGACCTCGAAGCCGTGCTCGGCACGGCCCTGGAGCCCGGCGAACGCACCGTACTGGCCGGGCACTCGATGGGCGGCATGACCGCGATGGCCGCGGCCCGCCGCCCCGGCCTGCGCGAACGCGCCGCCGCGATACTGCTGTGCAGCACCGGCGCCGCCGACCTCGCGGCCGAGTCCCGGGTGATACCGCTGCGCTCGCCCGGCGCGCGCCGCTTCGCGCACCGCGCCGTCCTCGGCTCGCGCGCCCCGCTGGGCCCCGTCACGCCGCCCGGGAAGCGCGTACTGAAGTACGCCACGATGGGCCCGCACGCCACGCCCGAGCAGGTCGAGGCGTGCGCCCGCATCGTGCACTCCTGTCCGACCGGGGTACGCGCACAGTGGGGCAAGGTCCTCGCGAGCCTGGAGCTGACCGGCGAGGTGGCCCGCCTGGCCGTGCCCACCGCGATACTGCAGGGCACCGCCGACCGGCTCACCCCCGTCGTGCTCGCCCGCCGGCTGGCCTCCGTCCTGCCGGACTGCCTCGGCCTCACCGAACTGCCGGGGCTGGGCCACATGACGCCCATCGAGGCGCCGGACACGGTCGCGGGCAAGGTCCGCGAGCTGGTCCGCGACCACCTGACCGCGGCCGCGCCCGAGCCGGCCGCGCTCGCCCCGCAGCAGAAGACGAAGGCGCGGCGCGCCCGGGAAGCGAAGGAGAAGACGGCATGAGCGGACGCAGGACCCTGGAGGGCCAGGTCGTCGTCGTCACCGGGGCGGCCCGCGGCGTCGGCGAGCTGCTGGCCCGCAAGCTCTCCGCGCGCGGCGCCACGCTCGCGCTGGTCGGCCTGGAGCCGGACGAGCTGAAGAAGGTCGCCGCCTCCCTGCACGGCGAGGCGGCCCACTGGTACGCCGACGTCACCGACCACGAGGCGCTCGCCCGGGTCGCGCAGGAGGTGAAGGCCCGCTTCGGCAAGGTGGACGTGGTGGTGGCCAACGCGGGCGTGGCCACCGGCGGCCCGTTCGTCGACTCCGACCCGGTCGCCTGGAAGCGCGTCATCGAGGTCAACCTCATCGGCGGCGCGGTCACCGGGCGCGCCTTCCTGCCCGTACTGATGGAGTCCCGCGGGTACTTCCTGCAGATCGCCTCGCTCGCCGCGATCACCCCGGCGCCGATGATGACCGCGTACTGCGCGTCCAAGTCGGGCGTCGAGGCGTTCGCGCACAGCCTGCGCGCCGAGGTCGGGTACAAGGGAGTACGCGTCGGCGTCGGCTACCTGAGCTGGACCGACACCGACATGGTGCGCGGCGCCGACCAGGACGACGTGATGCGCGAGCTGCGCCAGCGGCTGCCCTGGCCGTCGAACAAGACGTATCCGCTGAGCCCCGCCGTCGACCGGATCGTGGCCGGCATCGAGCGCCGCTCCTCGCACGTGTACGGCCAGTGGTGGCTGCGCGGCATGCAGTCCGTCCGCGGCTATCTGCCCGCGCTCATCGGGTCGGTGGGGCAGCGCGAGATGAAGCGCTTCGGCAGCCGGCTGGACGGCATGAAGGTCGGCCTGGTGGGCGCCGGGGGAGCGGCGGACGAGAGCGCGCGCTCGCAGCGGTAACTCCGGCATCCCTTCCGGAATGCGTGCAATGTCCGGTCGTGCAAGGCTGGTTCCGGCCCTTCCCCCACCTTCAGAAGGAGTGCACCACCATGGGCATCAGAGACCAGTTCCAGGACAAGGCCGAGCGGCTCAAGCAGCAGGCGCAGCAGCGTGGGCAGCAGGGCCGCGACGAGGACCAGGAGCGCGGCCGGCCGGACCAGGACGAAGGTCAGGAGCGCGGCCAGGGCACCCAGGAGTCGCTGCGGGATCGCGCGGACGACATGCGCGACGAGTACGACATCTGACGCGGGCACGCGAAGACGTGTGAAGTCAGTTGAGGGGCGCACCCGGTGAGCCGGGTGCGCCCCTCAACGTGTGCCGTGTTGTGTCACTCCCGCGGCGGCAGCGCCGGCCGGCTGTTGTCGGGGACGTTGGCGAGCCCCGGCGGGTCCGTCGCCGGGTGCCGCTCCAGCAGCTCCAGCGCCGTACGGACCGCGACGCCCAGCTGCGGGTTGCGGCCCTCCGCCCACTGGAGCGGCGAGCGCAGCGCCTGGATGTCGGCCTCCACGCCGTGGTTCTCCACGTCCCAGCCGTACGCCTCGAACCACGCGGCGTTCATCGGCACGGTGATCGACGTGCCGTCGCCGAGGCGGTGCCGGCCGGTCATCCCGACCACCCCGCCCCAGGTGCGCAGGCCCACCACGGGCCCGATGCCCTCCAGCTTGAACGCCGCGATGATCATGTCGCCGTCGGAGGACGTCATCTCGTCGGCGACGGCCACGACCGGGCCGCGCGGCGCGTTGGACACGTACGTCACCGGCTGCGCGTCCCGGGTCAGGTCCCAGCCCACGATCGTGCGGGTCAGCTTCTCGATGACCAGCTCGGAGATGTTGCCGCCGGCGTTGCCCCGTACGTCGACGATCAGCGCCGGGTGCGAGACCTCCATCCGCAGGTCGCGGTTGAACTGCGCCCAGCCGGAGCCGCCCATGTCGGGGATGTGCAGATAGCCGCACTTGCCGCCGCTCAGCTCGCGCACCACCTCGCGGCGCTTGGCCACCCAGTCCTGGTACCGCAGCGGGCGCTCGTCGATCAGCGGCACGATGGCCACGCGGCGGGAGCGGCCGTCGCCTTCGGGGGACTCGAAGGTCAGCTCCACGGTCGTGCCGCCCGCCGCTCCCAGCAGCGGGAACGGGCCGGTCACCGGGTCGACCGCGCGGCCGTCGATGTGGGTGAGCACCGCGCCCTCGCGGATGCCCGTACCGGCCAGCGGGGAGCGGGCCTTGGAGTCCGAGGAGTCGCCGGGCAGGATGCGGTTGAGGATCCAGCGGTCGTTGCGGCACACGAAGTTGGCGCCCAGCAGGCCGATCGCGCGCTGGTAGTGCGGCGGGCCTTCGTTGCGGCGGGCGCCCGTGACGTACGCGTGCGAGGTGCCCAGCTCGCCCATCACCTCCCGCAGCAGGTCGGCGAACTCGTCCGGGGAAGCGACCCGTTCGACCAGCGGGCGGTACTGGTCCAGCACCGCCTCCCAGTCGATGCCGCACATGCCCGGGTCCCAGAAGTAGGAGCGCACGATCCGGCCCGCCTCGTCGAACGCCTGCCGCCACTCGGCCGCCGGGTCCACGTCGTGCAGGATGCGCCGCAGGTCCAGGAAGACCGTGGAGTCGGCGTCCGGGGTCTCGATCGCGGGCACCGACCGCAGGTCGCCCTCGTCGTTGATCACCAGGCGGGTGCCGTCACCGCTGAGCGCGTAGGAGTCGATCGAGCCGGTCAGCTCCGTGCGCTTGGCCTTGACCAGGTCGAAGTGTTCCAGCGTCGGCTGGCCCGACATGTTGTCGGGGTTGGCGAAGGTCTCGCCCAGCGCGCCCGAGATCGGCCAGCGCAGCCACACCAGCCCGCCGCCGGCCACCGGCGAGAGCGCGGAGTACTTCGAGGCCGCGACCGGGAACGGCGTCACCCGGCTGGCCAGCCCCTCGACCTCCACCAGCACCATGCCCTCGGCCGAGGTGTCCACCGGGTCCAGGCCGCCGGCCGCGGGCCGGCCCTCCGGGGACAGCGCGAAGGGCGAGGGGGTGGCCGAGGAGAGCGGGACCAGATACGGGCGGCAGCCCAGCGGGAAGGACAGGTCGCCGGTGTGCACGTCGTAGACCGGGTCGAAGCCGCGCCAGGACAGGAACGCCAAGTACCGGCCGTCGCGGGTGAAGACCGGCTGCTCGTCCTCGAAGCGCCCGTTGGTGACGTCCACGACCAGGCCGTCGCCCAGCTTGGCGATCTTGATCTGCCGCAGCGACCGGCCGATGCCCGGATGCGACCAGGTCAGCCACTTCGAGTCGGGCGAGAACGCCAGGTCCCGCACCGGCCCGTTGACGGAGCGCACCAGCTCGGTGACCTCGCCGTCGCCGTCCTCGGAGGCGTCCACCAGCAGCAGCCGCCCGTCGTTCGCGGCCACCGCCAGTCGCTCGCCGTCCGGCGCCGACACCAGCTCGTGCACCCGGCCGAGCTGCCCGGCGGCGAGCCGGCGCGGCTCCCCGGGCCCGGACGCCTTCGGCAGGTCGGCGATCTCGATGGCGTCCTCGCCCACCACGTCGGTGATGTACGCGATCCGGCCCGTGTCGCCCAGCATCTCCGGCAGCCGGACCCGCACGCCCGGGATGTCGTGGATCGTGCGCGCCGGGCCGTCGCGGTGCGTGAGCCAGTACAGGCTGCCGCGGACGCCGACCGCGCTGGCCCGGCCCGTGGCGTCCACCGCGAGGGAGGTGACGTTGGCGGCGGCGGGCACCTGATGCGTGCGGCGGCCCGTGCGCGGCCCGCCGAGCCGGACCGGCAGCTTGCGCGGCCTGCCCGCCGGGCTCAGGTCGTCCACCAGCCACAGCTCGCCCGCGCACTGGTACACGATGCGCTCGCCGTCGCTCGCGGCGTGCCGCGCGTAGAAGTCCGCGTGGTCGGTGTGGCGGCGCAGGTCCGTGCCGTCGGGGAGGCAGGAGTAGACGTTGCCGACGCCCTCGTGGTCGGAGAGGAAGGCGATCCGGCCGTCGACGAACATCGGGGTGTCCAGATGGCCGTCGATCTCCGGCACCAGCTGCGTGCCGTGCAGCCACAGCCGCCCCGTCGCGCCGCCTCTGTACCGCTTCCAGGCCGCGGGCTCGTGCGGCGGGGTGCCGCTGAGCAGCAGCGTCTTGTGCTCGCCCGCGATGTCGGCGATCGCGATGTTCGACACCGGGCCCCACGGCAGCCGCCCGCCGGGGCTCCCGTCCGTCGGCACCTTGTACGCCCAGGAGTAGTACGAGAACGGCTGGCCGTGCGAGGACACCGCCAGGATCTCGCCGTCCGGGGTCCAGCCGCACACCCGGGCGTCCACGCTTCCCCAGTAGGTCAGCCGCCGGGCGGGGCCGCCCTCGGCCGGTACCAGATGGATCTCCGGGTCCAGGCTGCGCCACGTCATGAACGCGATCTCGCTGCCGTCCGGGGAGAAGCGCGGGTGGCTCACGCGGGTGCGGTCCACGGTCAGCCGCCAGGCGCGGGGCGGCTCGGCGTCCTCCGGGACGACCGGTGCCACCCACAGGTCGTCCTCGGCGGCGAAACACACCAGGTCCCCGTGGATATGGGGAAAGCGCAGGTAGGACCCGCCGCTGGTACCTCCGTCCGGCTTGACCGGCCGCAGGCGGCCGCGGGCTCTTGCGGGGGCGGACTGCGTCTCCGAGGGCGGCTCGACGGCCTCCTGTGCGTCGCTCACCCGTCCATCGTTTCGGCCCCGGCAGGCCGCGGCAACTCGACTCCCATAACTCACCCCAAGGGGTGACGGTGTGTGGAACTGTGCCCCACGCTTCCCTCCGGGCGTACGCCAGTGCCGCACGCGGTGGTGGCAGATGTCATACCGCGCCCCTTCCGGTACGGAACAAAACGTTCCGCGGTCGCCGCAGAGCCGATGAAAAGAGGTGGATTACCGCCTTTTGTCGGTGCCGGCCGGGGTGCCCACGACGGACGCAGGGGGAGTGACCTCCCCGAACGGGCAGTTCCGCAGTATGGGCGCTCTTGCACATGATTTGCAGTACGACCACCATGAGTGGGTTACGACCACGAGCGGAGAGCCCAGCCATGCATGTCCCCGACGGATTCATCAACGCCCCGGTCTCGGTGGCGACCGGTGCGGTCGCCGCGGCCGCCGTCGCGGTCAGCCTGCGCGGCGCCCGCCGCGAGCTGGGCGGCGACGGCCTCGGCGGTGAGCGCACCGCGCCGCTCGCCGGCCTCGTCGCCGCGTTCATCTTCGCCGTACAGATGCTGAACTTCCCGGTCGCCGCCGGCACCAGCGGCCACCTCCTCGGCGGGGCGCTCGCGGCGATACTCGTCGGCCCGTACACCGGCGTCCTCTGCGTCTCCGTCGTCCTCCTCATGCAGGGCGTCCTCTTCGCCGACGGCGGCCTCACCGCGCTCGGCGTCAACATCACGGACATGGCGCTGACCACGACGGTCGTCGCCTACTTGATCTTCCGCGGCCTGGTGAAGGTGCTGCCCCGCAAGCGCCGCTCGATCACGGTCGCGAGCTTCGTCGCCGCCCTGGTCTCCGTCCCGGCCGCCGCCCTCGTCTTCACCCTGATCTACGCGCTCGGCGGCACCGCGGACGTCTCCACCGGCAAGGTGCTGACCGCCATGGTCGGCGTGCACGTCCTCATCGGCATCGGCGAGGCCGTCATCACCGCGCTCACGGTCGGCGCGGTGATCGCCGTACGGCCCGACCTCGTGTACGGCGCCCGCGGCCTCAGCAAGCCGCTCGAACTGAAGGTCGTCCCTGTCGCCGCCCCCACGGCACCTGGCGCACCCCGTCCCGAGCCCGCAGCCCCCATCGCCGCGTCCGAGGCGGCTCCCACGGCCGAGGCCGAGCCCAAGACTCCCGCTCCGGCGCCCGCCCACCGCTCCACCAAGCGCGTCTGGCTCGCCGGCGTCGCCGCGGCGCTGGTCTGCGCCGGCGGCATCAGCTACTACGCCTCCGCCAGCCCCGACGGCCTGGAGAAGGTCGCCCACGACCAGGGCATCGACAAGCAGGCGAAGGACCACGCCGCCAAGGACTCCCCGCTCGCCGACTACAGCGTCAAGGACATCACCGACGCCCGGCTCTCCGGCGGCCTGGCCGGCGTGATCGGCGTCGGCGCGACCCTGGCCGTCGGCACGGGCGTCTTCGTCGTCATCCGCCGCCGTCGCGACGCCGCGGACGCGTCCGCCACCGACGACCGCACCCCGCAGCAGGTCTGACATGGGTGCGGGACACGCTCACAAGCTCTACCGGCACGGGCACTCGCCCGTGCACGCGCTCCCCGCGCACTGCAAGATCGCGGCCGTCTTCGGCTTCGTACTGATCGTCGTCTCCACGCCCCGCGAGGCGGTCTGGGCCTTCGGCCTGTACGCAGTCTTCCTCGCGGCGGTCGCGGCGGCGGCCCGCGTCCCCGCCGGCTTCCTCCTCAAGCGGCTCCTCATCGAGGTGCCGTTCGTGGCGTTCGCGCTGCTCATGCCGTTCGTCGCCGAGGGCCCGCGGGTGCATGCCCTCGGCATGTCGCTCAGCGAGTCCGGCCTGTGGGGCGCCTGGAACATCCTCGCGAAGGGCACCCTCGGCGTCGCGGCATCGGTCCTCCTCGCCTCCACCACCGAACTCCGCGCGCTCCTCCTCGGCCTGCAGCGCCTGAAGATGCCCCCGATGCTCGTCCAGATCGCGTCCTTCATGATCCGCTACGGCGACGTGATCACCGACGAGATGCGGCGGATGCGCATCGCCCGCGTCTCGCGCGGCTTCGAAGCGCGCGGCGTCCGCCACTGGGGCGTCCTCGCCAAGTCCGCCGGCGCGCTCTTCATCCGCTCCTACGAGCGCGGCGAGCGCGTCCATCTCGCGATGGTCAGCCGCGGCTACACCGGCACGATGCCCGTCACCGACGAGGTGACCGCCGACCGCGCCCAGTGGACCTCCGCCGCGGTGCTCCCCCTCGCCGCCCTCGCCGTCTGCCTCCTCGGATGGACCCTATGAACACCACAGCCCCCTCCCTCGACGTCTCCGGCCTCGCCTACGCCTACCCCGACGGCCACCAGGCCCTCTTCGGCGTCGACCTGACCGTCGCCCGCGGCGAGCGGGTGGCCCTGCTCGGCCCGAACGGCGCCGGCAAGACCACCCTCGTACTCCACCTCAACGGCATCCTCGAAGCGGGCGCCGGCACCGTCGCCGTCGCCGGCCTCCCCGTGGCCAAGCGCAACCTCGCGGAGATCCGCCGCCGCGTCGGCATCGTCTTCCAGGACCCCGACGACCAGCTCTTCATGCCGACCGTGCGCGAGGACGTCGCGTTCGGCCCCGCCGCGGCGGGCCTCCGGGGCGCCGAGCTGGAGGAGCGCGTCATCGAGGCCCTCGACCGGGTCGGCATGGCGGGCTTCGCCGACCGGCCCCCGCACCACCTCTCCTTCGGCCAGCGCCGCCGGGTCGCGGTCGCCACCGTCCTCGCCATGCGCCCCGAGATCCTCGTCCTGGACGAGCCCTCCTCCAACCTCGACCCGGCCTCCCGCCGCGAACTCGCCGACGTACTGCGCTCCCTGGACGTCACGGTCCTGATGGTCACCCACGACCTCCCGTACGCGCTGGAGCTCTGCCCCCGTTCGGTCGTCCTCTCCGGCGGCGTGATCACCGCCGACGGCCGGACCCAGGACCTGCTCTCCGACGCGGACCTGATGGCCGCGCACCGGCTGGAACTGCCCTTCGGCTTCGACCCCCGCTCGGTGACCGCACCCGTGTGACCTGCGGCCCCGTCGCGGCGCCGGGAGCGGACTCGTCCCTGTGACCCTCCCCACGGGCAGCGGGTTCCTGGTCATCAGCACTGATCGGCGCGTTGCACCATGGATGGGTCACAAACGCGACGGATGAGTGGGAAGCGGGAACCAGTGGTGGACGTCCACGGCACGGTCGAGGCCGGCTATGAGCCGGTCCGCGATGCCTTCGCGGCGAACTTCGCGCGGCGCGGCGAGCGTGGGGCGGCGGTCGCCGCTTATCGGCACGGGCGCAAGGTCGTCGATCTGTGGGCGGGGGTCCGGGACGGGGACGCGGGCGCCGTGGGTACGGAAGCGCCCTGGGAAGAGGGCACCGCGCAGCTCATCCGCTCCGCGACCAAGGGCGTCGCCGCCGTCGTACCGCTCCTCCTCCACCAGCGCGGCCAGCTCGACCTGGACGCGCCGGTCGGCACGTACTGGCCCGAGTACAAGGCCGCGGGCAAGGAGCGCACGCTCGTCCGCCACCTGCTCTCGCACCGCGCGGGCGTACCGGTACTGGACACCCCGCTCACCCCCGCGCAGGCCGTCGACGGCGTCAGCGGCCCCGCCGCGGTGGCCGCGCAGGCGCCGGCCTGGGCCCCCGGCACGGACCACGGCTACCACGCCCAGACGTACAGCTGGCTCCTCTCGGAGCTGGTCCTGCGGGTCACCGGCCGCACGATCGGCGCGTTCGTCGCCGAGGAGATAGCCGGGCCGCTCGGCCTGGACCTGTGGATCGGCCTCCCCGAAGCGGAGGCCGCACGCGGCCGGGTCGGGCGCCTGGCCGAGGTCTCCCCGCCGCCGGCCCCCGACGGGGCGGGCCTCAAGGTACGGCCCAAGCGGTCCGTCGCCGAGGCGTACGACGATCCCACCTCCCTCACCCGCCGCGCCTTCGGGGCGATCTCCCCGCACGCCGACGAGAACGCCCCCGAGTTCCGCGCCGCGCAGCTCCCCGGCTCCAACGGCATCGCCACGGCCCGCGCCCTGGCCCGTCTGTACGCGGCGCTCATGGGCCCGGTGGACGGCCACCCCCGCCTCTTCGCGCCCGCGACGCTGACGCTGGCCCGTACCGAGGAGTCCGCAGGCCCGGACCGTACGCTCATCGCCTCCTCGCGCTTCGGCCTGGGCTACATGCTGCACGGCCCCGCGGCCCCGCTGCTCGCCCCCGGCTCCTTCGGCCACCCGGGCCGCGGCGGCGCCCTCGCCTTCGCCGACCCCGAATCGGGTCTCTCCTTCGGCTACACGACCAACGGCATGCAGAAGAACGTCACGGCGGACCCGCGCGCACAGGCGCTTGTGCGCGCGCTGCGGACGACGGTCTGAGGGTGTGTGCGGGGCGGCAGCCCCGCGAAAAACCCACGACCTAACTCGTGTGCAGCATCAGCCCGATGCCGACGACCATCAGCCCCGCCGCCGCGATCCGCGGCGCCCCGAAGCGTTCCTTCAAGAAGATCGCGCCGATCGCGGCGCCGACGATGATCGAGGACTCGCGGAGCGCCGCGATCGGTGCGAGCGGTGCGCGGGTCTGGGCCCACAGGACCAGCCCGTACGCGAAGACCGAGAGCACGCCGCCGAGCAGCCCGCGGGCGGCGAAGGGGCGCAGCTCGGCGAAGAGCGCGCGGCCCCGCGAGGCCAGCGCGTACGCGGGGATCGCGATGCCCTCCAGGAGCATCAGCCAGCCGATGTAGCCCAGCGGCGTGCCGGAGGCGCGTACGCCGACGCCGTCGACCGTCGTGTACGAGGCGATCGCCAGGCCCGTGGCGACCGCGGCGATGATCGCGGGCCAGTGCGGCCGGGCGCCGGAGCCGCGGATGCCCCACAGGGCGACGCCGAGGAGGCCGGCGGAGGCGAGCGCGACGCCGGTCAGCGCCCACGCGTCGGGCAGTTCGTGGACGAAGACCGCGGCGAGGACGGTGACCACGAGCGGCGCGGTGCCGCGCGCGATCGGGTACATCTGCCCGAAGTCGCCGAGCCGGAAGGACCGCATGAGCAGCGCCTGGTAGACGACGTGCAGGATCGCCGAGCCGATCAGGAACGGCCAGGCGCCGGAGGCGGGCAGCGGCGAGAGCGCGGCGAGCACCGCGCCGCAGACGGCGCCGCCGGAGCCGACGAGGGTGAAGGCGAGCAGCTGGTCCTTGATGCCGTGGGCGATCGCGTTCCAGGCGGCGTGGGTGACGGCGGCGGCCAGTACCGCCGCGACGACGAGCGGGGTCACGGGGTGCGCTCGCGGACGTCCACGACGCGGCCGCCGGCGTGCTCGATGAGCGACTTGGGGTCGAGCGGGAAGACGGTGTGCGGGGTGCCGGCGGCGGCCCAGACCGTGCCGTGCGCCAGCAGCCCCCGGTCGGCCAGGACGGTGGTACGGGTGCGGTGCCCGAAGGGCGGTACGCCGCCGATGGCGTAGCCGGTGGTCTCGCGGACGAGGTCGGCGTTCGCCCGGCCGACGTGGTCCGCGCCCAGTTCGGCGCGGACCTTCTCCAGATCCACCCGGGAGGCACCGTCCATGAGGACCAGGACGGGGACCCCGTCCGCCTCGAAGACCAGCGACTTGACGATCTCGGCGGGCTCGCAGCCGACGGCGGCGGCGGCCTGCGCCGCGGTGCGGGTGGCGTCGGGGAAGCGGCGTACCGCGACTTCGAGGCCCAGCTCGCGCAGGGCGGCGGCGAACAGGGGATGAGCGTCGGCTGAAGTACTCATGGCCCGCACGCTAGCGAAAGCTGTACGGGCCATGCGACCGGGAAAAGGGGGCCGTCCGCGATGTGGACGACCCCCTTCCGGTAAGGGCTGCGCTCAGCCCTGGTTGAGGATGGCGCGGACCACCGGGCCCGCGTTGTCGCCGCCGTGGCCGCTGGCGGGGACGACGGCGGCGGCCGCGAGGTCGCCGCGGTAGGCGGTGAACCAGGCGTTCGGCTTCTTCTGGTTGTCGACCTCGGCGGAGCCGGTCTTGGCGCCGATGTCACCGCTGAGCCCGGACATCGCCTCGGCACCGGTGCCGGACGTGGCGGTCAGCTTCATCAGGTACTTCAGCGCGGACGCGGTGTCCGGCTTCATGTTCCGGGACGCCTTGGCCAGCGTCCGGTGGTCGACGTCCGGGGAGACGATGTACGGCTGGTGGAAGCCGCCGGACTGGACGGTGGCCGCGATGGAGGCGACGTTCAGCGGGTTCATCCGGACGCCGCCCTGGCCGATGAGCGAGGCGGCCATCTGGGCGTCGCTCTGCACCGGGACGTTGCCGTCGAAGCTGGGGATGCCGGTGTTCCAGGTCTGGCCGAGGCCGAAGACGTCCCGGGCCTGCTTGGTCAGGTCGTCGTCGTGCAGCTTCTTCGCCTGCGAGATGAAGGCGTTGTTGCAGGAGGCGGCGAAGCTCTGCGCGAAGGTGCCGTTCTTGATCTCGGACTTGTTGAGGTTCTGGAACTTCCAGCCGCCGTACGTCACGTACTTCGGACACGGGTGCGCCTTGTTCGGCGAGGTCAGGCCCTTGTCGATGAGCATCGACGAGGTGACGACCTTCATCGTGGAGCCGGGGGCCAGCGAGCCCTGCGTGGCGACGTTGAAGCCCTTCTCGGGCGAGTTGGCGATGGCCAGGATCTCGCCGGTGCTGGGCTTGACCGCGACCGCCGACGCCTTGCTCTTGGTGGCGACCGCCTTCTGGGCCGCGGCCTGCATCTTGGCGTCCAGGGTGGTCTTCAGCGTGCCGGGGGTGCCCTTGGAGAGGACCTTCAGGGTCTGGTCCGGCTTCTGCGCGGCCTTGTTGTCGCTCTTGGCGCGCTGGATGAAGAACTCGACGCCGGGGGTGCCGCCGGCCTTGTCGCCGTACTTGTCGCGCAGGCTGGCGAGGACGCCGGCCAGCTCGGGGTTGCTGTCCTTGGTGATCTCGGTGCCGTTGCGGTCCACCGCCTTGATGGGCGGCGCCTCGCTCTCGCCCGTGCGCAGCGTGTCACCCTCGCCGAGGCCGGGGTGCACGATCGTGGGCCGCCAGTCGACGACCGGCTCGCCGGTGGTCTTGTCCCGCTCGACGGTGAGGGAGGTGGCGTACGAGACGGGGGCGCTCTTGCCCTGGTACGAGATCTGCCCGGACACCTGGTACGGCACCTCGTCGCCCTTGCGGGTCCCGGGGGTGAGCGTCACCCGCTCGATGTGGGCCTGCTTGGCGACGCCGGTCAGCGCGGTGGTGGCCGCCTCGGCGTCGTCGGTCAGCTTCGCGGCCTTGGCGACCTCGCCCGACTGCCAGGCGTCCAGGAACCCGGTGGCGGCGGTCTTCACTTCCTTCGCGGACAGCGGCCCGGTCTTCACCGAGGACCCGCCGTCGGTGGACTTGCCGTCCGCCGACATGACCTCCTGCCGCGGGGTCTCGTCACCGGAACTTCCCATCAGGGTGTACCCGCCGACGCCTCCCGCGACCAGGGCGATCGCCCCGCCGATCAGCCCGTACCTCACCTCGCGGCGCATGACTTACCGTTCCCCTCCTGAAGAAGCGTGGCCGTCCCTGGAAACCCGACACAAGAACGTGCAGCGCACTCTATGGGACACGGGGTATTGGAGTGACCCTCGCGCGTCTCGTTACAGCATCGGTACGGTGACACTCAGTCGATGCGGCGGTCACGGAAAGGTCACATCCGAACCCGGCCGTTCCCCGCCGCACCCTCATACCCAGGAGTCCAGCCACATCCGTGCCTGCCATGCGCTCTTGGGGATCGGTAGCCCTGTGTATACGGGATAGAAATAAATGAAGTTCCACACGATGAGCAGGACCAGGATGCCCGCCGCTACGATGCCGGCCGCGCGGCGGCGGTCGCCGGTGAGGAGCAGCCTCGGCTCCGTGACAGGGCCGTCGTGGGGCCGTCCGACGATGGCGCCGAGCATCATCGCCACCGCCAGGCACAGGAACGGGATGAAGACGACCGCGTAGAAGAGGAAGATCGTCCGCTCCTGGTAGAGGAACCAGGGGAGGTAGCCCGCCGCGATGCCGCAGGCGATGGCGCCGGCCCGCCAGTCCCGCTTGAACAGCCAGCGGTAGAGGACGTAGAGCAGCGCGAAGCAGGCGGCCCACCACAGGAGCGGGGTGCCGAGCGCGAGGACCTCGCGGGCGCAGCCCTCCGCCGCGGTGCAGCCGTCCTGGCCCGCCTTGGGGTCCTCGTAGAAGTAGGAGACGGGGCGGCCCAGGACCAGCCAGCTCCAGGGGTTGGACTGGTAGGTGTGGGTGCTCGTCAGGTGGGTGTGGAACTCGTACACCTCGTGCTGGTAGTGCCACAGGCTGCGCAGCCAGTCCGGCAGCCAGGTCCAGCCGGCGGCGCGGCCGTCGGGGGTGGTGGCCCAGTCGCGGTAGTAGCCGCCCTTGGTGGCGATCCAGCCGGTCCAGGACGCGAGGTAGGCGGCCGCCGCGAGGACGACGGTGGAGAGGAAGGCGGGCAGCACGTCGCGGCGGAGGGCCGAGCGGTACGGGTGGCGGGCGCCCGCCGTGCGCCGGGCGCCGGCGTCCCACAGGACCGACATGAGGGCGAAGGCGGCGAGGAAGTACAGGCCGTTCCACTTGGTGGCGGCGGAGAGTCCGAGACAGAGCCCGGCCGCCAGCCGCCAGGGGCGCCACCCGAGCCGCAGCCGGTCGCCGACCGCGTCGTCCGGGCGAGCGAGACCGTCCTCGCCAATGGGCAGCGCCGCGGCGAGCCGGGCGCGGGTGCGGTCCCGGTCGAGCAGCAGGCAGCCGAACGCGGCCAGCGCCCAGAACATGACGATGATGTCGAGGAGCGCCGTGCGGCTCATGACGAAGTGCAGGCCGTCGACGGCCAGCAGCAGGCCCGCCAGGCAGCCCAGGGCGGTGGAGCGCAGCAGGCGGCGGCCGATGCGGCAGAGCATCAGTACCGAGAGGGTGCCGAGCAGGGCCGTCATGAAACGCCAGCCGAAGGGGTTCATGCCGAAGGCCCACTCGCCCAGCGCGATCATCCACTTCCCGATGGGCGGGTGGACGACGTAGGAGTGCTCGGGGCTGAGCAGGAGGTGTGACGGGTGGCCGACGAGCGCGTCGTTGGCGTTCTTCGCCCACGTGCCCTCGTAGCCGTACTGCAGCAGGGACCAGGCGTCCTTGGGGTAGTACGTCTCGTCGAATATCACCTTGTCCGGGCTGCCCAGCCGCCAGAAGCGCAGGATGCCGGCGAGCAGCGCGACCAGGGCGGGCAGGCCCCACGCGGCGAGGCGGGCCGCGCCGGGCGAGACGCGCGGCGCGGGGAAGGGTGCGAGCAGCCGGGTCCGCACGTCCCGCTCCGGGCGTGCGGTGTAGCCGAAGCGGCGCAGCCGCCGCAGCCAGGCGGTCGGCGCCAGGACGCCGTCCTGGGTCGCCTGCGCGGCGCGGGCGGTGGCCCCGGCGGCCACCGGGGCCCTGCCGCGGTCGCCTGCGCGCCGGTCGTTGGTCGCGGTGTCACTCGTCACCGGGCCATCGTAGGGAAGCGGCCTGTGAGAGGCCCGTCTCCCGGCGCGGCGGGAAGGACGCGGCCGCGCCTGAAAGGATGGGGCCGTGACTGGAACGCTCGTACTCGCAGGGACCCCCATCGGCGACACCGAGGACGCGCCGCCGCGGCTGGCCGCCGAGCTGCTCGCCGCCGACGTGATCGCGGCCGAGGACACCCGCAGGCTGCGCCGCCTGACGACCGCGCTGGGCGTGCACACCACCGGGCGGGTGGTGTCGTACTTCGAGGGGAACGAGTCGGCGCGCACCCCGGAGCTGGCCGACGCGCTGGCGGGCGGCGCGCGGGTGCTGCTGGTCACCGACGCGGGCATGCCCTCGGTCTCCGACCCCGGCTACCGCCTGGTGGCCGCGGCGGTGGAGCGTGGCGTGAAGGTGACGGCCGTGCCCGGCCCGTCCGCCGTGCTCACCGCGCTCGCCGTCTCCGGGCTGCCGGTGGACCGCTTCTGCTTCGAGGGCTTCCTGCCCCGCAAGGCGGGGGAGCGGCTCGGCCGGCTGAAGGAGGTCGCCGACGAGCGGCGCACGCTCGTCTACTTCGAGGCGCCGCACCGGCTGGCCGACACCCTCGCCGCGATGGCGGAGGCCTTCGGCAAGGAGCGGCGCGCCGCCGTCTGCCGCGAGCTGACGAAGACGTACGAGGAGGTGCGCCGCGGCCCGCTGGAGGAGCTGGCCGAGTGGGCGGCCGACGGCGTACGCGGCGAGATCACGATCGTGGTGGAGGGGGCGCCCGAGCCGGGGCCCGGCGATCTGGGCCCCGAGGAGCTGGTGCGGCGGGTGCGGGTCCGTGAGGAGGCCGGTGAGCGGCGCAAGGAGGCCATCGCGGGGGTCGCGGCCGAGGCCGGCGTACCCAAGCGGGAGGTCTTCGATGCGGTCGTGGCGGCAAAGAATGCGGAGCGTGGTGATTCTCGTGCGGGTAAATGACCGGTCTGAAAGGTAAAGAGCAGGTCGGCCCGGTGAGGTTCTTTTCCTCGGCCCGCTCAAATCTGGGCCAATAGGAAGAACCTTTGCTGCGTCGCAGCTCGGAAAGGCGTCCACTGGAACTGGGGCGTTCGTCCCCGAGAGCTTGTCCAGCGGACAAGAGGAGCTGCGATGACTGAACCTGTGGGAACCACGAGCGGGACCCCGCACACGCCCGGAACCGAGCCCTCCGCACACGAGGCGTACTCCTTCGCCTGCATGAAATGCGGGCACGGCTGGGAGCAGTCCTACGACATCGAGCACCACGTGGACGTGTCCGGCGCACCGCGCGTCGTCTACTACGCGGACGGCGAGCGCGTCCCGTCACCTCTGACCAGGCCCACCTGCCGCCAGTGCGGCGGGAACATAGTCCGGATCATGCGGGCCGGTCAGGTTTCCATGGTCTCGGCGGCCGCCGAGCGGCTCTACGCGCCGCGCAAGCCGCAGCCCACGACCGGTCCGGCCGGCGACCCCGGCGGTGACGCGTCCGCGCGGCGCGGCCACCACTGGCACCTGTCCGACCTGCTGCACCCCTTCCAGCACCACCGCAGGTAGCCCGGTACCGCGGTGCTCATAGGATCGAGGTATGAGCTCGAAGGACGCACCGCCGCCGCTGCCCGAGCCGCTCGGGGTCTCCGTAGCGGATTCGCACACCCACCTGGACATGCAGACGGGCACGGTCGAAGAGGCCCTCGCCAAGGCCGCGGCCGTCGGCGTGACCACGGTGGTCCAGGTGGGCTGCGACGTGAAGGGCTCGCGCTGGGCCGCGGAGACCGCCGCGGCCCACGAGGCGGTGCACGCGGCGGTGGCGCTGCATCCGAACGAGGCGCCGCGCATCGTCCTCGGTGACCCCGACGGATGGTCGCGTCAGGGCGCCAGGGAGGCGGGCGGCGACGCGGCGCTGGACGAGGCGCTCGCGGAGATCGACGCGCTGGCCGCGCTGCCGCACGTCCGCGGCGTCGGCGAGACCGGGCTCGACTACTTCCGTACCGGCCCGGAGGGCATGGCCGCGCAGGAGCGGTCCTTCCGCGCGCACATCGAGATCGCCAAGCGGCACGGCAAGGCCCTGGTCATCCACGACCGCGAGGCGCACGACGACGTGCTGCGGGTGCTGCGCGAGGAGGGCGCGCCCGAGCGGACCGTCTTCCACTGCTACTCCGGCGACGCGGAGATGGCGAAGGTGTGCGCCGAGGCCGGGTACTTCATGTCCTTCGCCGGGAACGTCACGTTCAAGAACGCCCAGCCGCTGCGGGACGCGCTGGCCGTCGCCCCGGCCGAGCTGGTGCTCGTCGAGACCGACGCGCCCTTCCTGACCCCCGCGCCGTACCGCGGTCGGCCTAACGCGCCGTACCTCATTCCGGTCACGCTGCGGGCCATGGCCGAGGTCAAGGGCATGGACGAGGACGCGCTGGCCACGGCCGTCGCGGCCAACACGGCCCGCGCTTTCGACTACTGAGCCGTCTGCGGAGTGCTCCCGCTCTCCACTACATTCCGGCCCGTCAACCGGTCCCGGGCAAGTGGAGCGTCGTGAGTCATTCGCAGGCGTACGGATACGGATACGGGCCGCCGCAGTCGTACGACGGGACGGAGGGCCCCCGGACCCAGGGCTACGGTCCGTACGGGCCGCCGGACGAGCTCCAGGTGTACGACACGTACGTCGCACAGTCGTACGCACCGCCGCGCCCGCAGTCGTACGCACCGTGGCTGCCCGAGCAGCAGTCTTACGAACCGCCGCGCCCCGAGCCGCAGTCGTACGACCAGCCGCCGGTCATCGGAGGCCGGTCCGCGGGCCGTGCCGCCGCCCGGCGCGCGGCCCGGCGCAAGCGGTTCGTCGAGCGGCCCGAGGGGCTGCGCAGGCTGGTCCCGCAGGCGCTGGTCGTCGCGTTCCTCGCGGGCGGCACGACCGCGTTCGTCGCGCACGACAAGGCCGTACGCCTCAGCGTCGACGGCAGCCCGCGGCGGCTGCACACCTTCGCCGGGGACGTCGGCGAGCTGCTGGCCTCCGAAGGTGTACCGATCGGCCCGCACGACATCGTCGCGCCCGGCCCGGACGCCCCGCTGACCAGCGGCGACGAGGTGGCCGTGCGGTACGGCCGGCCCGTCGTGCTCACCGTGGACGGCCACCGCCGCCGGGTGTGGACCACCGCGCGCACCGTCGAGGGCGCGCTGCGCCAGCTCGGCGTGCGGGCCGAAGGCGCGTACATCTCCGCCTCGCGGTCGCTGCCCATCGCACGCCACGGCATCGAACTGGCCGTACGCACCGAGCGCACGGTGACCTTCATGGCCGACGGGCGCGCGCGCAGCATCCGCACCAACGCCGCCACCGTGCGCGCGGCGCTCGTCCGGGCCGGCATCGCGCTGCACGGCCAGGACACCACCTCCGTACCGCTCGACAGCTTCCCCCGCGAGGGCCAGACCATCTCCGTGCTGCGCGTCACCGGCTCCCGCGAGGTCCGCGAGGAGCCGATCGCCTACGAGACCCGCCGCGTCCCCGACGCCGCGCTCTTCAAGGGCACCGAGTCGGTGGTCCAGCAGGGGCACCAGGGCGTGCGCCGGGTCACGTACCAGCTGCGTACCGTCAACGGCGTCCGGCAGCGGCCGCGGCTGCTGCGCCAGGAGGTGATCAGCGTGCCGCGCAGCGAGATCGTGCACGTGGGCACCGCGACCGTGCCCGCCGGCGTGGCCGGCGCCGACCATCTGAACTGGCGGGGGCTCGCCGAGTGCGAGACCGGCGGCCGGGCCGACGCGGTCGATCCCTCGGGCACGTACGGCGGGCTGTACCAGTTCGACCGCGCCACCTGGCACTCGCTCGGCGGGACCGGCGCCCCGCAGGACGCGCCTCCTCAGGAGCAGACCTACCGCGCCAAGAAGCTGTACGTCAGCCGGGGGGCGAGCCCGTGGCCCGTGTGCGGCCGTAAGCTTCACCAGTGACCAACAGCAACACCGATGAGCCCGGCCCGCTCCTGGGCCCCGCCGACATCCGCGAACTGGCCGCGACGCTGGGCGTCCGCCCGACCAAGCAGAAGGGCCAGAACTTCGTCATCGACGCCAACACCGTCCGCCGGATCGTGCGGACGGCCGAGGTGCGCCCCGACGACGTGGTCGTCGAGGTCGGGCCCGGCCTCGGCTCGCTGACCCTGGCGCTTCTGGAGGCCGCCGACCGGGTCACGGCCGTGGAGATCGACGACGTGCTGGCGGCCGCGCTGCCCGCGACGGTCGAGGCCCGGATGCCGGAGCGCGCCGACCGGTTCGCGCTGGTCCACGACGACGCGATGAAGGTCACCGAGCTGCCGGGCCCGCCACCCACCGCGCTGGTCGCCAACCTCCCGTACAACGTCGCCGTCCCGGTCCTGCTCCACATGATGGCGACCTTCCCGACCATCGAGCGCACGCTCATCATGGTCCAGTCCGAGGTCGCCGACCGGCTCGCGGCCCGCCCCGGCAACAAGGTCTACGGCGTGCCGTCGGTGAAGGCGAACTGGTACGCCGAGGTCAAGCGGGCCGGCGCGATCGGCCGGAACGTCTTCTGGCCCGCGCCCAACGTCGACTCGGGGCTGGTCTCCCTCGTCCGCCGCGCGGCGCCCCTGGAGACCACCGCCAGCCGCGAAGAGGTCTTCGCCGCCGTGGACGCGGCCTTCGCGCAGCGCCGCAAGACGCTGCGCTCGGCGCTCTCCGGCTGGGCGGGCTCGGCCGCCGCCGCCGAGGCCGCGCTGGTCGCTGCGGGCGTCTCGCCGCAGGCCCGGGGCGAGGCCCTGACCGTCGAAGAATTCGCCCGCATCGCCGAGCACAAGGAAGCCGCAGCCCAGTGACCCCGTCCAGCCCCCGCGCCGTCACCGTCCGCGTCCCCGCCAAGGTCAACGTCCAGCTGGCGGTCGGCGCCGCACGCGCCGACGGCTTCCACGACCTGGCCAACGTCTTCCTCGCCGTCGGCCTGTACGACGAGGTCACCGCGGCGCCCGCCGACACCCTGACGATCACCTGCGAGGGGCCGGACGCCGACCGGGTCCCGCTGGACCGTACGAACCTCGCGGCCCGCGCCGCCGAGCTGCTGGCAGCCCGGCACGGCATCGAGCCGCGCGTCCACCTGCACATCGCCAAGGACATCCCGGTCGCCGGCGGCATGGCCGGGGGCAGCGCGGACGGCGCGGGCGCGCTGCTCGCCTGCGACGCGCTGTGGGGGACAGGGGCCACCCGCGAGGAACTGCTCGACATCTGCGCCGAGCTGGGCAGCGACGTGCCGTTCAGCCTGGTCGGCGAGGCCGCGCTGGGCACGGGCCGGGGTGAGCGGCTGACGCCGCTGGAGGTGGGCGGCACCTTCCACTGGGTCTTCGCGGCCGCCGACGGCGGGCTGTCCACGCCCGCGGTCTACCGCGAGTTCGACCGCCTCACCGAAGGCACCGACGTGCCCGCGCCCGAGGCGTCCCCGGCGCTGCTGGACGCGCTGCGCACGGGCGACGCCGCGGCGCTGGCCAAGACCCTCTCCAACGACCTGCAGCCCGCAGCGCTCTCGCTCTTCCCCTCGCTCGCCGCGACCCTGGAAGCGGGCACCAAGGCGGGCGCGCTCGCCGCCCTGGTCTCCGGATCGGGCCCGACCACGGCCTTCCTCGCCGCGGACCGGGCTTCCGCTTCCGCGGTCGCCGACGCCCTTCTGACCTCTGGTACGTGCCGCACCGCCCGCGTTGCGAACAGCCCGGCCCCGGGCGCGACGATCACCGGCTGAGCACGGTCCCCGGTACCGGTCCCCACGCGATGCGGGAGTGACCGGTGTGCCGGACTAGGCTGGAAGGCCGACCGATGTGAAGCCCAGGAGTGAGATGGCCGCGAACCTCGTCAATCTGGAAGCCGTCAGCAAGGCGTACGCACTGCGCGCGCTGCTCGACGGCGTCTCCCTCGGCGTCAACGAGGGCGACCGGATCGGCGTCGTCGGCCGCAACGGTGACGGCAAGACGACCCTGATCCGCATCCTCGCCCAGCTGGAGTCCCCGGACGACGGCCGCGTCACGCACGTCAACGGGCTGCGCCTGGGTGTCCTGACGCAGCACGACTCGCTCGACCCGGAGGCGACCGTCCGGCACGAGGTGATCGGCGACCTCGCCGACCACGAGTGGGCGGGCAACGCCAAGATCCGCGACGTGCTGACCGGCCTCTTCGGCGGCCTGGACCTGCCGGGCTTCCCGCAGGGCCTGGACACCGTCATCGGCCCGCTCTCCGGTGGCGAGCGGCGCCGCATCGCGCTCGCGAAGCTGCTCATCGCCGAGCAGGACCTGATCGTGCTCGACGAGCCGACCAACCACCTGGACGTCGAGGGCATCTCCTGGCTCGCGCGGCACCTCCGGGCCCGGCGCTCGGCGCTGGTGGTCGTCACCCACGACCGGTGGTTCCTGGACCAGGTCTGTACGCGGATGTGGGACGTGCAGCGCGGCGACGTGCACGAGTACGAGGGCGGCTACAGCGACTACGTCTTCGCGCGCGCCGAGCGCGAGCGCATCGCGGCCTCCGAAGAAACCAAGCGGCAGAACCTCATGCGCAAGGAGCTGGCCTGGCTGCGGCGCGGCGCCCCGGCCCGTACGAGCAAGCCCCGCTTCCGCATCGAGGCCGCCAACGAGCTGATCGCGGACGTGCCGCCGCCCCGGGACAACGCCGAGCTGATGAAGTTCGCGAGCTCCCGGCTGGGCAAGACGGTCTTCGACTTGGAGGACGTGACCGTACAGGCCGGGCCCAAGGTGCTGCTGAAGCACGTCACCTGGCAGCTGGGCCCCGGCGAGCGGGTCGGCCTGGTGGGCGTCAACGGCGCGGGCAAGACCTCGCTGCTGCGGGCGCTGGCCGACGCGGCGCGCACGGAGGGCGAGGCGCAGCCCGCCGGCGGGAAGATCATCGTCGGGAAGACCGTGAAGCTGGCCTACCTCTCGCAGGAGGTCGCGGAGCTGAAGCCCACCCTGCGGGTGCTGGAGGCCGTCCAGCAGGTGCGGGAGCGGGTGGACCTCGGCAAGGGCCGGGAGATGACCGCGGGTCAGCTGTGCGAGAAGTTCGGGTTCACCAAGGAGAAGCAGTGGACGCCGGTCGGCGACCTCTCCGGCGGTGAGCGGCGGCGGCTGCAGATCCTGCGGCTGCTGATGGACGAGCCGAACGTGCTCTTCCTCGACGAGCCCACCAACGACCTGGACATCGAGACGCTGACGCAGCTGGAGGACCTGCTCGACGGCTGGCCCGGCTCGCTGATCGTCATCAGCCACGACCGGTACTTCGTCGAGCGGACCACCGACCGGGTGTTCGCGCTGCTGGGCGACGCGGCGCTGCGGATGCTGCCGCGCGGCCTGGACGAGTACATCGAGCGGCGGGAGCGGATGGCGCAGGCCGCGGCCCCGGCGCCGGCGGCCGCCGCGCCCAAGCAGAAGGCCGCCGCGGTGGACCGGGCGACGCAGAAGGAACTGCAGAAGATCGAGCGGCAGCTGGACAAGATCGGTACGAAGGAGGCGAAGCTGCACACGCAGATCGCCGACAACGCCACCGACTTCACCAAGGTCGCCGAACTGGACGCGCAGCTGCGGGAGCTGAAGGACGAGAAGGACGAGCTGGAGATGCGCTGGCTGGAGCTGGCGGAGGACGCGTAGCGGACTCCGCGGCCCGGGGTCGGCGGCGTGCGTAACGGGTGCGTCGCGGGAGTGTCCCGGGCCGGTATCGCCCCTTTGGTGGCGGCGTACCGCACCGGTGCGGTGTCGGTGGCGAGTGGTACAAAGAACTCCCGCTCAAGTGCCGTTAATTGCCGAGCCTTATGTCTGATTCACTCCATCCTGGGGGCTTTGCCGCTCGGGGTCGCGGGGGAGGCCGATTCGGAGCCATGGGCCGGCGTGAAGAGGTAACGACCCGATGACCCAGCCGCCGCAGCCGCCACCACCGCCCGGTCAGCCGCCGTCCGGCGGCTTCGGCGCGCCCCAGGATCCTTCGTACGGCTACCCGCAGCAGCCCGGTCAGCAGCCGCAGCAGCCGCCGAACCAGCCGCCGCAGCCGCCCCAGGCCCCGCCGCAGCCGCCCCAGGCTCCGGGGCAGCCG